>CASGHA010000029.1 GCA_949319355.1 uncultured Methanospirillaceae archaeon
CCTCCTTATCACTACCGACAGGTCTGTAGCACAGAAAGCCGGGGAGTATGTCGATGAGATGACGAAAAATGCTCCCCGGAGGGAAATAATTGAAAAAGCACTATGCAATTCGGGCTACGTCATTGTAGGGGACATAGACGAGGCGATTTCAGTGTCCGATGAGGTCGCCCCTGAGCACCTGTCAATCCAGACCTTAGATGCCCTTGCACTCGTCACGAAGGTCGAAAATGCCGGAGCTATCTTTGTCGGACGTTTCTCTGCTGTAGCCAACGGGGACTATGCGATCGGGACAAACCACGTCCTGCCGACTGCGGGACATTCAAAACTCTATTCAGGTCTTGATGTGAACCATTTCTGTAAGACCGCGTCGGTCGAGATGGTCGCCCCTGAAGGACTTGAGGCAATAGGGGACATTGTCGAAACGATTGCCGAGGCAGAGGGACTTCATGCTCATGCCGCGTCAGTCCGCGTCAGGAGACGGAAATAATGAGTTATTCCCTTTTTTCCGTGCCGCTCTCCGAATCAACCAATTAAATCTACCTGTTTTAAAATGGGGCCAGCAAATCAAGGATTGTGGTGGCTTGAAAACCCGGTGACGGGATTAAGAGCAAATCCCGGAAAAACTGGTGCCGGCGGTTATGTCCCCACCTGATTCTAACGACCACTCAGGGCTTTTCCCAAGTCATACCCCTTTTTATATGCTGAGTCAAGAAGGTCCTGCCGGGTCCTGATATCCCGGATCGTATCCATGTCGTTGATGAGAAGTTCATCGCTGTACTGGCAGTCAATGATATCAAAAAAGGCATGAACCGACATCTTCACCCCTTTAAATACATCAGGGATGTTCATCCCTGAAATGCAGATAAAGAGCCCTTTTCGGTGTTTTTTTAAATTTTTATCGACCAGTGGCTCCTTCCGCAGGTATTTTGCCATGAAGAATACCTGGAACCGGTCCATGAAGGACTTCAGTTTCCCGGGTATACCCATGGTCATAACAGGTGTGGCCAGGACCAGGCTGTCCATCTCCTGGAATGTCGGATAGATCTTCTGCATGTCATCATCGATGATGCAGGTTGAGTGTTCTCTACAGAACATCATTTCCATACAGGCGTCGAACTCGAGAGAACTGACTGAAATCGTCTCGGTTTCGCACCCTGCATCCCTGGCACCTTTCAGGGCCTGTTCCAGCAATTGGGCCGTATTACCCTCAGTCAATGGGCTGCCGAGCACTCCGATGATCTTCTTCCCCATATGAGTGATGAGGAATGATGTGGGCAATAAGCGTATTGCATGTAGTATCCCAACGGAAAGGGTTTTAAAACACCATAATGACGGAATCTTCCCTGAATAGTAACCCTTATCCTAAGAAAAATCCTGTGACAAGACCTGTATTAATCCTATTGGGGCAATTTTAGGGCGACAACTGGAGAAACCGCCCTTATAAAAGGATTCACATGTGGCTTTTTAAGGATCTTCCTACCCTCCTTTTCTGGTTGTCCGGGAAATGGTTGTGCGGTACCTTGGCACTATCTAGGGGGTGATATCCGGCTTTTTGTTGCCAGCATCCAAGCCGGGATCATTATTTTCTTCCAAACCTGGGATTTTTTGGGGTCCAAGCGGGTCAGAAACCTCCTGGATTTCAAGGTTGACAATAGAACAATTGTTAAAGATATTTATCTATCAGGGTGTATTATCATAGACAGCACTTCCAGGTCTATGGAGCAAGTCGTGGCTGGATGGTATGTTTTAACAGGGATATGATAGAGGAAATCAACAGCCTGCTCAGATCTGTCCTCCTTTTGATCGACAGCTGTTCGGAAAATGATATAACGACCGACATCTTCGTCAGGTCTGCAGATCCGACACAGTATTGGACTGCCCTTGGAGAGATAACGGGGCAGATCGCCACCATCCGGGCATCAGGACTGAGCAGCGACGAGGTCTTCAGGCTGTTGATATCCCCGGAGTGCGACTTTCCTAAGGGGCTTAAAGGGATAACCCTGCCCGAACACCTTGCGTCCATGATTGGTGGCGGATTCACCCCCTCGCAAAGGAGCCTTGTCCATGCCGTTCTCCGGGAATGGGCATCGATAATTTTTTGGGATGATCCTGTCGAATGGCTGGACCTGCTTGGAGAGAGGACTCAGCCGCTCACCCTCGATGCGCTCCTGTCCCCTGCCGTAACCCATATGAAACGCTTCAATGCAACTATGCTCCTTCAGATGGGGAGTCACCAGCAATACCCTTTAAAACGGCCTTTGTGGGAAACCGGAGAGAATATCCTCGTCGCATGTAATGACAAGCCAGAAATATTCTGTAGCAGGCTGAACCTCTCTGTCTTCTGGTTCCTTGCGTCACGAGGGCACCTGAAGGTACCAGTCTTCAGGGATATGGTCCTCCAGGCGCTGCATGACGCAGGTGTATTCCTCGGGGGTGGAGAGAACGCCCTTGAACGGCTGTACCAGGACGATGAAATCCTTTCACCCGGCTTTTTTGAAGCCGGGCGCCAGCTTTCGGGACGACTGGAGGCTCTCCTAGATGTCAGGGACCTTTTTGAAACGGCACTGAACCTTCGGCCAGACCTGGACGATGCCAGTTGCAGGAACGGAATTCTATCCGCCCGTCCCCTGCCACTCGCAACGATGGAAAAACGTGGCGGGCAGGTGCTTGCAGGGTTCGCATCGATTGCCGCTGAAAGTCCTGCATCCATGGGGCTGGACACGATTATTTCATTCTCAGAGCAGGTCGCATCCCGTATGGCCGGGCAGGCAGAACCCGGCCCGCTGGAGATCCAGGGCCTGGATGAGGTCATCCTTGAATGCCTGCACGTTTTAAGAGTACTGACCGGGGACTATCGCTGGAGGGCAGTCCCATTTTCCGGTAAAGAAGACCATTACCGGCTACTGGTTTCATTGTCTCCGGATTCGGCCACGATGCATTATGACAGGGATAAACTGGCATACTGGCAGCCTGCGGCTATTAAGGCGCTGGTGGTCGAGGCGTTGTATAGAAGCCAGTTTATTGTTATTTCTGGTCATGGCACTAAAACCCGTCGATTGAATGCCTGGTTCCGCGTCCTTGTCTCCATGGTCTGCTCCCCACGGGCGGTTATCAAAGGCCGGGAAAAACACCCGGGTGTCTGGAGGTGGTTTGAACGGTTGTCCGAAGAGGAGACCACGCCGGCAAATCTTCTCGTACAGCAAGCCACCATGAACCGCACACACCCGGTTCACCAGTTTCTCGAGGGTGTGATGTTCGAGGGAAGGATTGATGGGATTTGTGGGTATATCAATGACCAAACCGTTGTGCAGGCCCTTGAAAGGACGAGGGAAGCGAGAAGGAAGGCAGCCAGCACTGGTCGTAACGACGAGGAATGTGTCGCTATTGTCCGAAATGACGTATGGCCGGTATTCCAGCACCTGTCTACATTGTCTTCAGGCAGAGTCAATGGGTGTGGATTCCTGGGAGAAAGGGGAGATGAAGGTCCAGGAACGCTGCTTGAACCGCGTGGCAGCGTACCCAGGGTGGACAGCTCTGTTACAAGCCCTGATCAGCCGTCAGGTGACACTGAAGGGGTCGTCATAGAAGGTGACGGTCCTGGGCTTCTTGAGGATGACGGCCTCTCCATCCCGGGTTTTAGCGATGTCAATGGATTACCCGGTTCGGATAGGGAGGGTATGTCCACGAATTCCTCGGGAAAGCGTCGGGCCGGTGATCACGGCTCAGGCTCACTTCCCGTATCACGGACTATTGATGAAGACCAGATCTCCTCTATTCACCAGGATACGGGAGAGATGGAGGATGCGTGCAACATGAGCCGGGACCTTCTGGACGCCCTGCCTGTTGATCCCGATGCATCTGACCTGGCCCGGCGGGAAGGAGGAGGCGGAGGGTCAGGGCACCTCCGGGACATGCTGTCAACCCTCGGGAAACTCGCAGAAAAGATTGATGAAACCGCACAGGCTCTCGACAGGAAAGTCAATTCAACCCGGGATAAAGAAAATGGGCGTGTGAACGCAACAATGAACGATCGGGTCCGGGAGGGTGCAGATCCAGGCGACGCGTGGGAATCTGCATGCAGGGTTTCTGAAAAGGTTATTCATTCAGCACGTGAGTACCGGGACTCGGTGTCTGACCTGGAAAGGAGCGTCAATACCTCAGGAACGGACCCCGGGGAGATCATCGAACGGATTGGTATGGCCAGGAAAGCCCTTGAAGACCTTGAAAAGGCCGGAACCGAGTTTCGGCAGATAACCGCACCTGCCGGGTTACCAGGACCTGAAAGGGAGAGATCGATAACCCGCCTCCCAGGTACCGAGGACGGTCAGGAAACCGGAAGCATTCCCCCTTCAGGACGTACAGGAAGAATAGAGCCATCTTTTGTGCCTGGTGCTGATAATAATCAGGAGCTATGGGAGAGTCTCTCATACTTTGATGACAGTTTCGGAGGAGGCATCAACGAGGAGCCTGAAGGGCCTTTTGGGGGGAAAAATTCTCAGGATTTCGCGGAAAAACGATACGAAAAAGGGGAAATGGCCCTTACCCGCGAGGCGGAGCTTTACCTCACATCGCTGCGGCAGAGGACGAGAAGTGAATGGGAGACCCTTGAAGAGAAGGCAGAGCGGATACGGACCATCGCCCTCCTGGAAACCCATTCGGTCGGGCAGGATGATTATACCCTGTACCAGCGTTTCTACCAGCCGGTGGCAGGGCTGATCGGAGTTGCACGTAAGAATATCCAACAGGCCCTCCAGAAGAACCGACCGACCCATGACCTTACCGAACTATCCACCGGTGACGATATCGACGAGGAAAACCTCGCCGCTGTCAGGACAACGATGAGGATCTTCAAAGACACCGGGAAACAACCTGACAAGACCCGTTGGAACCTGTCTCTTCTCATAGACGCAAGCAGCAGTATGCATGACGAAACGGTGGCCAAGAAGCTCGAAGCAACTATACAGTGTGCCCTCCTCTTTGGTGAGGCCGTGAACCGTATTTCAGGGCTGACCTTTGAGATTGCAGCATTTGCTGACGTAGAGTACATCCCACTCAAACGCTACCAGGATGACTGGAACATCCACCAGGGATGTTACCTCATCAGGCAGCTCATCCAGGCATCGGGAGGCACGAACGACGTGGGGGCAGTGGGTAGTGCACTTGAGAGGATGAACCGTTTCAGGACGGATGCAGGGACGAATCGGATGATATTTGTCATATCTGACGGCCAGTCCGGTGTCGGGGGACGGGACCAGCTGAGGGAGGTACTCTCGGTCAACCGTGAGACAAGGATTTTCGGTTGGGGAATTGGGCCGGACATGGAGAAGATCGAGGAGACCTACCGACCCTACGGGACATGGGTCCCGGACATTGCGGACCTTCCCCGCTCCATGGGCGAAGTGCTCAGGCGGGAGCTTTCGCATCCTGCCCTTACGGCATGGAAGAATGATCATACGGCAGGTGGACAAGACCAGAATAGTGAGGAAGATAAGAAAATATGTTCGAATTAAAGGATTTAGGGCCCCTTAATGTGGCAGGTACAAGAAAAGGGTTCCGTGTACCAGTTGCATCAGATCTTAATGTCGGTGGCGTTACATTTGCCGCTCCTGAAGACCCGCGTCTCCTTCTAGTGCCTGCAAACATCCTTTCCCTGCAGCAGATGTGGGATGCGCTCCGAATGCCTTCAAGGAACAACCTGCTCGTTACCGGTGAGTCTGGTTCAGGGAAGACCGCCTTTGTCAGGTATCTTGCAAGAGTGTACCAGGAGACTCTGTTCAGGCAAGCCATGGAGGAACAGGATCCCGCTGTCTCTGCACATATCCATTCACGGGCGTCGTCCTTCCAGGCGAGGGTGCTGACATTCCATGAAAACATACGGCGTTCGGATATCACCGAACGGCGGCACTATGGGGAAAGCGGGGAGGAAAAGACGGGTTGGACGATGAGCGACGTGATGGACGGCATGGTCGCGGGTGACTGGAATGTGCTATCAGAGATTAACCGGACGGGAGAGGACGTCCAGGCCGAGTTCAACGAACCGTTGGAAAACAAGGCAAAAACCCTCCACCAACGCGTCATTTATGGGCATCCTGACAGTCGTTTCATCGCCACGGTGAACCCGGTTAAAGGTGAAGGGAGAGGCATCTATGAAGGCAGGGTCATGAGCGGCGAGTTCCTGAACCGTTTCACGAACAAGGTCCACCTGAAGTACCTCCCGCCTGACCAGGAATTTGAAGTACTGAAGGATTTTGGAGAAGGGGTCGATGACCGTATCATTGACCGGCTTGTCATCCTGGCAAATGACATCAGGAGGGACTACAGCGAGGAACATGGCGTGGTGCCGTTCCCTGTAACGACCCGTGCCCTAATCAGGATGGTACGGCACCTAGAGATGTTTCCTGCGGATGCGGACAGGGTTCGTTCACTGTTCTGGCGAAAGGCCTACTGGCTTGATGAGCGCATCCACCCTCCAATAGCCAGGAAACTGGTTGAAGACCTCCTCGATCTCCATGACCTTGTGGACTCTCCCCGTCCTTCGAGGGTGGGGTCTCAGAAAGTTCAAAAATCGGTGGAGGACACGCCCTGCCTTCAGTTAGGGGACGTGACCCATCCTGTCGGTCCGGGAGGTCCGTATGTGCCTGACACGGTAATCGAGGAAGTGCCACAGAACCTCGAGGACCTGGAGTGGATCCTCAAGGACATCGTCCTGCAGGAAAACATTCTTCTCATCGGAGAAGCCGGGGTCGGAAAAAACAAGCTGGAAAGTTATCTCTCCCACCTGCTAAACTGGAACCTCCTGGTCATCGGGATGAGTGGTGAAACGAAAGTGTCCGACCTCCTAACCTACCGTAGTTTTGGCGAGGAGGAGGTGGGTAAAACAGGAGATACTGCCACTCTCGGACTCCAGGCCCTCACCGATGAGGACCATCGTTGGATTATCGTCCTTGACGAGGCGAACAAGGCAAACCCGGGGGTCCTTGTGTCCTTCAATGACCTCCTTCAGGACCGTCTCGTCCGACTTCCCGGAGGAAGTGAGGCCAAGGTCAGGGCGACCATCTGCGTCAATATCAACCCCAACCGACCCCCGTATGAGGTTAATGACTTCTCCTTCGAATTTATGGACCGCTTCTCCATCCACACCATCGGGCATCTCCCCGCCGACCAGGCCGTCAGGGTGCTTCATAAAAAGTATCCTCAGGCAGATGTTGATTTTATAAGAGATGTTGTCTCGGGTTATTACACTCTTCATCCACTCTACAGCGGCGGGGTTCTGTTTGAACCTATTACGATGAGAAACGAGGAGGCGGCGATAGAAAGGGGCCTGCAGTACCCTGAAACGGCATGCAACCTCATAGACCTCGTCTGTTCCGGATACAGCCCCCGCGACATCAGGGAACAGAATGCGATCCGGAGCACACTTCAGTCCAGGGGTTTCGACCGGAGCGTCCTCTCATCAGCCGTTGCGCTGTCCAGGTTTCGCGAGTCCTGGGAGGCTGATAAAAAAAACGGTGAAAAGGCGCTCGCCCTGGCAAAGACCTACCATGCTATTGGCAAGCCATCTGCGGCAAGGGAGATATTGAATGCAATGCTCTCTGTTCATCCCGGATGGGACTGGGTCTTTCACCTGACGAGTGCCGGTATACTTCTGGATACCCAGCAGACTGAAAATGCCCTGAAGGAACTATTGGCTGGTTTTGGCCCGGGAACGACGCTATGCATGCAAAACGGAGAGAGATATCAGGTAATGGCCGGAGAATTCCTCGCTCGGGAAAATATCCTCCGCATCTCCCTTGAAGTCCTGAATTCAGGCACAGGTAACCCGGGGCTGGTATGCAATGATAAAACGGTCCACCCCGGGCCGGTACTCCGCAGGGCTTCAGGTACTTTCAATCTCGTCCACACCGACCGCGAACATGGTTTTGCAGTGTATGAGATGATCCCCCGGGTCGGCCAGGATGGCGGCGAATCACATTCTTATTGCACTATTATTCCAAAGCAGCTGGAGGGATGTCCGGGTACCAGAGGGACCGCGTGCATACCGACTGAAGACCTTGTCAGGAGGTCGATACACCTTGTCTGGGGTTCCCTCGGTCTTGAAAGGCAGGTCTGCCAAAGTTCCCTCTTTCCCCCGGGTAAAATACAGTACCAGGACGGAAAAATCATCCGTGAGTTCAAGGCAGGTTCATCGCAGGTGAAGCTCATTGCAGGTCCTGGCCCTGCCTGGTCGGTCACCTGCACCAGTGACGGGAAATCCATAAGGGGCAACCCAGACCTGGCGGCAGGATGGGTTAAGAATGAAGACGAGAGCCCTGGAATGGTAGTTTTCGTTGAAATAGCAGGAGAAAGGCGGTATATCCGTGCTGATTGCGATCCGTTCCATTCTCTGGTGTACGACGAACCCTCGGTAAGATTATACCTTGCCCTCAAAGGGGATATGGCCAGAAAGATCAGGGAAGCGACCCCGGATTACTCAGTTCCCGGTGACAGGGGCTGTGTAGGGATTCTCTCTTCTGATGAGTATCATTCCCTGATGATTTTGCAGGAACTCCCTTCACTCCTTGGACGCCTTGGTGAGTTGTTCAGGTTTGCAAGGCCTTTAGCGGGTTACAAGGCTCTTGGAGCGGGAGATGTTGTCTACTCCGTTCGGGCAGACTCGCAGATTGCGGTTTCACTCATTATGGATGTCGATGGAATGGGGCCTTTATATGCCTGTTTCGGGACTTTTCCCGGGGAGATCCCCCAGATCTCCCGCTGGCCTTCAGGGATCGGACCTGGTGAAGACCCCCTGGCATCACAGATGCTCATCCCGTTTTCCCGACTTCGGGAATGTGACGAGTGGCGGCTCAAGGCGGTGCTGCCTGAAACAGAGGCGTTTATCCGGGATATACGCCGATACATTGCCTCAGTTTTTTTTGAGAGGTCAAAGAACCGGGATTTTGGATTCGAAGCCCGGGCGTGCGCTGTCCTATCCGCGGTATGCATGGGTGTGAAACCCCTTAGATCGCTTCATTCCGGGGTTTCCCGGGGTGATATCCTTGTCAGGACGGACATTGGGATGCCGGGAACCGGGCAGCACAGATCCGTGTTCATAGTACGGTTTATCCAGGATAACGGGTCCACAATGGACGCACCACCCATTCTTCGTGGTTTCTGGCTCTCGGAACAGAACGCCGTGGGGACTATGCGGTCCGATGAGGTAGCCGGACATTTTGTCATTGTCCCCCTGACAGGAAACGAAAAATATAGCCGAATTGTGGCCAACCTGGCCACGGCATGCAGTTCTTCGGTAAAGCCCTGGGAGTTTGCCAGGACCGGGACCTGGTCAGACCCGGAAATCAGGTGCGCATGGAACAATTTAGAACTGGTGTACCACCCGGTTGAACGCCGTATCCGGATTACTCTTGAGTGTAATACAAAGGGTGGAAAATTTGTTCTCGAGGAGATAGGTTACCCTGCTGGGACGACCGTGGTCACGTCCGGGCAGGGTGAGGAGCTTCAATGGCAGGGGACACCCGTGATCGATCTCCTCCATGATGCGGGCAGGGAGTTGTTCATCATCGTGGTCGAGGATGATTTCTATAATAATATCGTCACTGAAAAGCGATGGGAGCGTATTCTTTCCGAAAGCCGTGGGTATCCCTGTCTTATGTTCATGTCACGGTCTGAGGCAGCGTCCCTCGGTTTTCCAGCTGCAGGGTCTTATGAGAACAGGTACTATCCATCCCGGGAAGGATCAGCAAAACCCTCCCCTTCCGGATGACCCGGGTACAGGCCTCTTTGAAACGCGAAAAAGGGATTTTACCTCGGATAAGACGATAAAAATCGTTTATGTATTGCTACCCCTTCACTATGGGAATAGACCTGCATTTGGAAAACAAGGACGGGCAACCGGGACAACTATTCTAATTCGGACGAAAGTCTCCTGAAGAAAGACCCCCTTATGGCTGTGC
>CASGHA010000030.1 GCA_949319355.1 uncultured Methanospirillaceae archaeon
CTCAACGAACTTTCCGTCCTTCTTGATGAGCGGCTTTTTCAGGCGGTCCTCGCGGTTGACGAACTCGTGGGCGTATGTCCCTTTCGGGCATAACTTCCCCTCGTTCACCGGCGAACGGTTGTACGGGGCGACTCCCGTGACTTTCCCGTCCTTTACCACGAGGTTGAATGATCACCCCGTCCCGCAGTAGGGACAGGTGGTCTGTACATACTTCATGTCCATCATATAACCTCGGAGAAGGATTGGTAATGCAGATACTTATATTAAGTATATGGCATTCGGGATCAAGCGATTATTTATGGTGGGTGAAATAATCAGAAAGCCCCTGCATTAAATCGTCAGCAATTTGAAAATTTTCGACCAAAAAGTCATATTTTTGACTCTCTCTTGGAAAAACAAATTCCTTTAATTTTTTGTTTAAAATCTAAATAGCTCTTTATATGTGCTCTAAAATCAATAAAATGCAGTTTTAAGGTGTTTGGTGGAATTCTTTTATTATGCGCGGTATTTAAAGTATCGCATCATGACTACTCTCGAAAGGGCTTATATGTACCTTATGTCAATTACTTTAGGTTGATTATTTGATGATCTCTCAAAGAACCTTTTTTTTCCAGATGGGCCTTAATCGTCAATCCGGCCATTTTCGTTCATACCTGATTTCTCTCAATAAAGGCCAAATGAGAGATAAACGCGAAAATAGCAAGAATTAATCGAAATAGGACGACAATAAGTAAAATAAGCTAATCAACGTTTTTTATAAAGCTCTGGTAGTTTAGGAAACAGGGATCGTATGTCTCTTCCCTGTTCCAGGCAGGATGCAATACGGTGGCAGGTATCACACTCCTGGTTATGTCCTGTTTTCCTGAGGGCTACACCCCGGTTAAACCATGCCTCAGCATGGTACGGATCATTTTCAATGGCTCTTTCGTAACAGGAAAGGGCCTCATCAGTCCTGTTCAAGCCGTCCAGGATTACCCCCTTGTCGTTCCAGAGGCATGAGTTCCCTGGATTGACACTGATGGCCTTGTCCAGCAACTCCACAGCCTGCTGGAACATTCCCTTGCTCGCAAGTTCATTGGCGAACCGGTGCAGGTACAGGACTTCGGGTGAGATGACCTCAATGGTTGTATGCGGATCATTTTCAGTTTCCATTCGCGCGCCCTCCCCTGTCAGAGGGCTTTTTACCTCCCTTGTCTCAATTTCTACGATTCAGGACAAGAGCCCGGTTCATCTGATGAATAATAGTTGTTTGCACAGCAGGTATGCCGTGCAGAACTAAAATGCAATATCGGGTGAAGTCCCATTGGATTGGTTATCCAATTCCATTCCTGATTCAGCCGTCATATTTCCATTTTCAGATGCGTGAAAAGAAGCTGGGGCAGATTGCACAGGGAAACAGTATGGCCCGTCTTCAGCAAGGGTATCCCCTGACATCACCCTGACGACGGCCTTATCAGGAATAGCCTGTGAAGTACAAGTATCCGGGGATGCAATGCTGGTTCGTGTTCCTCTGATGGTCAGCGGGCTTGTCATGACCGCGTTGACAGGGTTCGACAGAGTTATCTTTTCCGGTCTTGAACACTGTCCGGTATGTGGTGGAGCGGTACGGATCCATGATTTTCGTGACAAAAAAGTCGCAAACTGTATCGAGGACCGTGGTATCCGGACGGTAAGGGTCAGGGTGGGGAGGTACTACTGTATCGCCTGCAAGTCATTTGTTCATGCAGACGAGCCGTTCTATCCTGGAACCCGTCACGGTTCCCCTGTGGTCGATCTCGCGCTCACCCTCTCGGGTTACTATCCCCACTACCGTACATCCCGGATCATGGAACAGATGGGGATCTCTATCGACCGGGGAACAGTCAGAAACTATGCCCTGATGAAACAGCGTGTTGTTCCTGCTATACCTCTCTATGGTATGCCGCTTCCTCTGTCGGTCATCACTCTGTCTGAACTATTCACCCGGTCTGGTGAGGGGCACCCCGTCACAGGGACAGAAGTTCTCCGTGCCTGTGGTTTCCCATCCGCACGAGGGACAGGTCCTCACCGGTCTCCTGAAACCCAGGAGTGGGACCAGCGGGATGAACAGGAGGAGTGCGAAAAACGGGATTCCCAGAAAAAAGAGGATACCTGATAACGTGAGTGAACCTGCAAGCAATACCCGTGCGAGTGCCAGCCGGTTCATCCTGCCAGCTCCCGGACGGCAAAAGCGGGAAAACCGTCAGCATATGTGCCGAACTCTTTGTCAAGACTGGTGTGTCCGGGTTTGCCGGCGAAGAGCCTCCCTCCAATCCCGGCGGTGATGACACCTTCCGGGCATCCCATCTCTTCCGCTTTTTGCAGACATTTGGTTACCTCTGACTGCTGTGCTTTCCAGAACGCATCTGCAACAGCGGTACAACCTGATATCCCGATTTCATCAACATCTGCACAGGCGCATCGTGCCAGCCGCCTCATCGCGCCATCAAGGTTTTTTTCACCGCCATCGGGTGGAGGAACGGTGTAATCCTCCGGAGATATGTATCCGAGTACAAGGTGCGCATCGGCGCTGCATGCAAAGTACTCCCGGGCGAGCGGGGTGGATATCCCGCCAATAACTGCATGGTTGATCTGGGTTGCGATGTTGGTGCGGAGCATTCCTGTATAAACAAGAAATCCCTCCCTCAGGCGCCGGAGATCTGTGTATCCGTAAAAACCAGGCACATCGTGCAACGGGATGATATCGGTTGTCGTGCTCCCCATGTCAAGGAAAATTTGCCCTTCATGGGTTTTTTCAAGCAGTACTGCCGATGCAAGCCAGTTTGCGGCAGCCAGGGAGGGATCAGGCCGGGTGTGGAAATTGCCGTCGTTTCCAAAAAAAACAGCTTCCGGAAAGACCTTGGTAACTTCCTGAAAGATCCATCCGATACCGTCCTGCTTAGTCGGGAAACAGTCTGCAAGTTCACCGCTCATGACGACTGCAGCCTGTTCTGTCCCGCTCCGGAAAGGCTCGAGAAGTCCGGCTATCTTTTGGCCGGTCCATAAGGGAGCGTAGATGACGTGGATGCCTGAATCATCGGCGATTTTCAGGTTGGCTCCTCCCACGTCAATCCCGATCATCCACTGTCACCCTGCCCGTTTCATCGAACCGGACGGTCCCGTGGTGGTGGACCTCGACAGGACCCCTGCCGAACGAGGCCTCGATGAGGATTTCTGCGAGTTCCTCCTCCATGGTTTCGACGATTCCGACAACACTCGTGGTTATCCGCGGGTTTACATCGACCACGACGACCCGGTCGCCGGCAACGATGTCGATGCCGGTGTATCCCTGGCATCCGAGGACTGAGACTGCTTTTATGGCGGTCTCGGTAACCCTGGCACTGATGGGGTGGTCTCTCACCGGCGTTGACCCGCCGTGGTATGAAATCCTTCCGTCATCCCCGATCACGATCTCCTGCCGGTTGACCGCCAGGACCAGGGGTGGCTTTCCCGTGTAGCATTCGCATACATCGCCAACGACCCTGCTCCCGACAAGGCTCACACTCAGATGGTCGCCCTCGATGAACTCCTGGCTGAATTCCCCCGGACCTGCATCCCCTGTCGTCACTCTCACGCTCTGGGAGCCACACCCGCTGACCGGCTTTACAACCCTTTTCAAAGTCCCGGGTGAACCAGGAACATCAATCCCGTTCGATGCAAGGATCGAAGAGGTCAGTTGCTTATTTGCACAGACCGCGACGTTCAGGCTCCCGCAACCGATATTCCAGGTCGCCTGCTCGAGGAGGCGGGTAAATCCTGCAAGGAGGTTGTCAGGTGCGACAACAAGGCCGGCATCACAAAGGGGCGCCAGGCGCCTGAGTTCATCCCCGAAATCACCCTGTTCAGGTGTTACGACCAGGTGTCCGGCCCGTTCGAAACTTGTCCTGAGGGCATGCAACATGGCAGCCCCTTCCGGGGCGAGATGTGGGTCACACAAGGTTGTATATTCGGCGAGCAGGACCTTCATATCCATCTTATGTGATGTTCAGGGGGATGTACGTGACGGATATGTCCTGGCTGAATAATCACCTATATGCCCTTGACCCTCTAAATGACATACCCGATGAAACCCAGGATCCTCCTCACGAACGATGACGGTATTTCCTCAGCAGGGCTTTGGGCTGCCCACCAGGCCCTGCTCCCGCTCGCAGATGTGACGATAGTCGCTCCTGCGACCCAGCAAAGTGCCGTTGGGAGATCCATTTCTATCTTCGAGCCCATCCGGGTCAGCAAGGTCACCATGAACGGGGTGGTTGCCTATGCAGTAGGTGGTAAACCTACGGACGCGGTTATCATCGGCCTTTACGGGCTCAGGCTCGACCCTGTTCTGGTAGTGAGCGGGATAAATATCGGGGAAAACCTGTCGTACGAGTCCATAATGACCTCAGGGACAGTCGGCGCCGCTCTTGAGGCCGCGAACCAGGGCGCCCCGGGAGTGGCCTTTTCCGTGCAGGTTGAGGACCAGGGCGAAAAGTTCGATGACCCGAGCCGTTCGATGCTTGATTTCAAAAACGCGGAGACGGTCATACGCACCGTTGTTTCCCGGCTCCTTGAAAAGGGCTTTCCGGCAAGTGCTGACGTGATCAATATTAACATTCCCGCCCGCTGGTCGGGCAGGTATGAGATTACAAGGCTTGCAAGGAAGCTCTTTTCAACCGGTGTGGAACAGCGGTTCGATCCGAGAGGGCGCGAGTATTACTGGATTAACGGTCCGCTCCTTGCCGATGCCGAGGAAGGCACAGATGCCCATGCCGTTTTCAAGGGGAATGTCTCTGTTACTCCCGTAACTCTTGACTGCACGGCGTACGAAGCAAACGACGACATGAAGCAGCTCTATAGCAGGGAGTGCATATCAGGAGACTGCTCAAGAAAATGAAGGTAACCCACCTGGCAACCTCTTGTGATAAGAATCATCGTGGCTGAAACCTGCACCAGCGGTTTTTTTTGGTACGAACTCTTGATTACTATCCAGATATGGTGACAACAGGGCCAGGTTCGATGAAGCAGCGTGCCGGTTACAAGGCGGCAGAACTCGTAAGGGACGGCATGGTCATAGGCATCGGGACGGGTTCCACCACGGCCTTCGCTCTCGAGAGGGTTGCTGAACTGGTCCGTGAGGGGAACAGGATCCTCGGCGTCCCTACCTCGTTCCAGGCCGAGCAGCGAGCGGCTGATCTCGGCATCCCTCTCACGACCCTCAAAGAACATCCGGCACTCGACCTTACCATCGATGGTGCCGACCAGGTCGACCCGGCCTTCCGCCTGGTCAAAGGGAGGGGGGCAGCCCAGGTACGCGAGCGGGTAGTTGCAGAGGCATCGGACCGTCTGCTCATTGTCATTGATGAATCGAAGCTCAAAAATGCCTTATCCGGTGATATCCCCCTTGAAGTCCTCCCCTTTGCCTGCCCGGTCGTCATGCGCTGCATCTCATCACTCGGTGGGGTCCCGGTACTGAGGGAAGGAATCAGGAAGGACGGGCCGGTCATTTCCGACAACGGCAATTTTATCATCGACGCGTCTTTCCCCTGCATCGAATCTCCCGAGGAAATGGAAAGAGACCTGAACAACCTTCCAGGAGTCCCAGGTTGCGGTCTCTTTTGCGAGTTTGCTAAAAAGACCACCGTAATTGTCGGGACAACGGCAGACTGCCTTGTCCTGGATACCCCCGAAAAAACCCGCTAAGTCAGGTGACCTCGTTATCAGAACAGATCCCTGATACTCCTGATGAGGGAGAGCTGGTGGTCCAGTTCAGTCACCTTCCCGGTTTCAATACTGTCAATAATCTCCAGAAAAGGACGTGAAAGTAAATATTTCTTGACCGGCCGGCCCTTGTTCTCTGTCCGTATCTCCCTGGTGGAGATCCAGCCCCGTGCCAGAAGCACTCCCATCGCAATACTGACTTCCGGCTGACGAAGATCCGTCCCTCGTTCTATGTCCCGTGATGAGGCCTCGGGAGAATTGGCCAGGTATACCAGCACTCGTGCGACATTCCTCTTGAGGCCGGTCTGCCTCAGAAGCTCCGCCAGATCCTCCTCTTTCTGGGTAAAATAAAGGACATTTTTCGACCTCATGAAGACCCTCCACCCGGCTTCTTTTATTCAATATAATAAATAAAAACATTATTATTTGTAGCTATTAATAAAGGCTTGCTACCTTTCAATGCCTTTTCAGGGGCTTCCTGGTAAAAAAGATTCAGATGAGACCGAGACCTTTCAGGTCGCTGACTATCTTGTTGACGGCAAGCCTTGCATCCACAGGCTCCTTCCCGCCAGTGATGATCAGCTTGCCCGATCCGAAGAGGAGGACGACGACTTTCGGATTTTCAAGACGGTAGACCAGTCCGGGGAACTGCTCAGGTTCATACTCAATTCTGTCGAGGTTGAACCCTACAGCAATTTTATTCAGGTTTATACCTGATCCAAGATCGGCAGATGTAACGATATTCTGGATCTTATACTGAAGGGTATCGGGTATCTGGATCTGCAGGCCCCGGAGGAGGTCTCCAAGGATATCCAGACCCCTCGAGAGGCTTTCAATACTTTTGGCACCCGTAAGGACGACTTTTCCTGACCCAAAAACAAGGGCGGCGATTTTCGGGTCCTGCATCCGGATTACCACTCCCGGAAACCGCTTCTTGTTGTACTCGGCATCTTTAATCTTTGATGCTATTTCAGGAAGATCAAGATAATCCGTGATTTTGGCTGAGGCAACGATATTCTCTATCCGGAGGGAGTCCTCTGGCCGCGTCTTCATATTTATAAATACTTCAGGGCACTATATAAACAGTTGGGTAGAACACTCATTTAAACTGCAAGAAAAACGCCTGAATTACAGGGAAATCATGAATCCCGCTGGAATAGCCAATAAGGCGGGGATTGTCCATTTATTGCTTGAAATATCTTGATTTTGGTATTCTCCTCAAGCCAGCAATCCTTCACCTGCCATTGCTGACAGGATTTCTGAGAACATCCCCGGGCTTTCTCTGGACCCTGCCAATTATTCCTGATTCTATTCTCGCTGCAAGGGGATACTGATGCTTTATCGGGGCAGGAGGTACATATGTAAAGGAGTATCCGAAGCAGAAAGTTTCTCCAAGACCTTTAATGGGGATATTTCCTGCAATTTAGGGTTTTTTTAGTCAGGTAAGGTCAGTTACCATGAGTGAATGGATGATGTCGGAAGCGGAGGGGTATGATCTCCTGCGTTCATATGGAGTCCCGGTACCGTCGTATCGCATCGTGAATTCTGAACAGGAGGCGGCAGAAGTAGCTGAGGAGATCGGTTTTCCTGTCGTGATGAAAATAATATCACCTGATGTCGTGCACAAGAGCGATGCGGGCGGGGTGATTACCGGTATTGGTGGACGTGAAGCTGCCGCCCAGGCATTCAAAAGGATCATGGGGAATGTACTGGCGGCCGTTCCCAATGCATCGATAACCGGTGTTATTATTGAAGAACAGGCGGATCCTGGTCTTGAACTGATCATCGGGGGTAAGACGGACAAGGCATTCGGGAAGGTGATTACCTTCGGTATAGGCGGGACCCTCGTAGAACTCATGAAAGATGTGACACTCCGCATCCTGCCCCTTGAGGCTGATGATGTACGGGGGATGATCAGGGAGATTAACGCATATCCGCTCCTCACCGGATACCGGGGCATGAAGCCTAAAGACAGCGAACTCCTCGTCACGATTATTTTATCAGTCAGCAGGATGTTTCTTGAAAACCAGAGGATACAGGAGTTTGACATCAATCCTCTCCGGTTGTATGAAAAAGGAGCTTGTGCAGTCGATGCCCGGATTATTCTTACCGATGCACCCGAGGTATACACCCCCTCGGAGAACATCCCTGTTCCGATGGAATACTTCAACCCGAGGTCCATCGCCGTCATAGGGGCTTCACAGGACCCGTCAAAGATGGGGTATGCCGTTATGCACAACCTTCTCCATTTTCCCGGGCAGCTGTACCCGGTCAACAACAAGCGGGCTGATATCCAGGGGCTGAAAGCGTACCCGACGGTCCTCTCGATACCGGCTCCGGTCGACCTTGCGGTTATCTCGGTACCGGCCATCCATGTCCCCCGTGTGGTCGAGGAATGCGGCCAGAAAGGTGTCCCGATGGTGGTTATTATCACGGCCGGTTTCCGCGAGATGGGACCTGAAGGAAAGGCACTCGAGGACAGGATAGTCCAGATCGCCCATTCCCACGGTACAAGGATTATCGGCCCGAACTGTCTTGGGGTTATCATCCCTCCACGGGGTATTGACACGACCTATGTCAGGCAGTCTCCTTATCCAGGAACGATCGCCTTCATCTCCCAGAGCGGGGCGATCATCAATACCGTTGTTGATTGGAGTATCTCCGCAAATATCGGTTTTTCAGCGGTTATATCGGTCGGAAACCAGTCCGACCTGAATTTCCTTGATTACCTGAAATTTGTCCGGAACGACGAGCGTACGAAGGCCGTCATCCTGTATATCGAGGAGGTCCATGACGGAAGGGCCTTCATGGACGTCGTCTCCGAGGTTGCAAAGACAAAGCCCGTGATAGCGATCAAGTCGGGGTCTTCCCAGAAGGGCCAGAAAGCAGCGTCCTCGCACACGGGGTCCCTCTCAGGTTCGTACGATGTCTACATGGAGGCCTTCAGGCGTTCCGGGGTTGTCGTTGTCCACACCCTCACGGGTGCGTTCCTTGCCGCCGAGATGCTGGCCCATCCGAAGGGCTACCCGAAGGGAAAGCGGGCGGTGGTCATCACGAACGCCGGTGGTTTTGCTGTCCTGTCATCGGACTACTCGGAACGGTATGGTATAGATCTGATAGACCTCCCACAGCAGATAATTGAGGAGTTAAACGGCGTCCTCCCTGATTACTGGAACAAAGGCAACCCGATCGACCTGCTTGGAGATGCTTCAGCGTCCAGGTTCGAACAGACCTTCCGGGTCCTCTCAAAGCACTCCGAAATCTGGGATATCGCCTTCATCGTAGGGTTCCCGAACCTTGTCCTTACTTCTGAAGACCTGGCCCACCAGATCCTGGCCTTCTCCGGAATGACCGAAAACCGGATCGTCGCAAGTCTCCTCGGCGGAGAATCGATGGACGTGGGCCGGAAGATCCTGAAGGACCACGGTATCCCTAACTTCGGGGAGCTTGACTTCACCTACCGGGTCGTCGGCAGGGTCCTCTGGCAGAAGTTCAGGACGCGTGCGCCAGGACTCCTGTAACCCGCATATCCTTTTTTCAGCGGTGGGCAGCCTGAAAAATCTGTCCTGAAGCGACATTCCGTTTCCAGCAGGGCAGGCTGGCTGGTTCTATGATATCATTGGGCAATCAGGAAGGGGTGGATCACCGCAAGACCGGCGATGACAATGTGGTCATGGAAGTGGACAGGGAGATCATCCTGGATCTGTTGCCGTATCTCCTCAAAGAAACCGAAAACAAATCGCGGGAGATCGGCTCAAAAAATATTTGCGATGAAGAAGAGAAAAAGGGGATATTCCCCTGTCGTGTTCAGCCAAAGAAGCCCTTGTAGGAGTGTTGCTTGGTGAACTTCGCGACCATACCGGCAACCGTTGCCTTGTCAGTATAAACAACGGTCTGCGAAGGTGTCAGGTTGTTACCGCGGCCCTCCTTGATCGAGACACCGAACTCGGTGCCGAAGGTCCCCATTGCGTACCCGATTCCTGCAGATGCGTCAGGCTTCACATCGAAGTTGTAGTTCAACGCACTTCCAACGTCAGCGGTCGCTGCAATCATCCTGACCTGTGCCGAGGAGGACTGTGCTGCTGATGTGACACCCTGGCTCATCGACTTGGCATA
>CASGHA010000031.1 GCA_949319355.1 uncultured Methanospirillaceae archaeon
GGTTCGGTCCGGTTCTCTCCATCATACATGAACACCCGTGAAGACTGTCATTATGTCGTAGAGTGCATCACCAAGGTGGCCTCTCATGCACGTCATCCGGGACCATCTCCTTAAACGGTGCCATGATGGCTCCGATATCAGGGAGGTCCTCCTCTCTGATGACCCGGACGGTCAGTTCATCACCTACCTAAAGACATTCGGAGTGGTAACGGTCATTGACTCTCCCGAAACCCCTTTTTTCACCTTTGAACGCAGAGGGTGGTACTCGGTCAAGGGGATGATCGGAGACCGCATCGTCCACGCACAGTTCAAGAAGGGAGATGGTCCCGCATTTATTGATGATTTTTCATCAATACTGCAACAATTCAGGTCCACTTCAGCCTGAGCTCCTTGTCACTGCCTTCGACCCGTTTCGGCCAGACGATCTCCATTTCCTATGAACCGGTTTCATACAGGTCCACCCGCCTGCTTTACGACGGCCGGGTATGAAGAACAGGATGTAACAATCCCCTGATTGAAAAAGACATTAAAAATAACTTTTTTTAGTCAGCCGGCACACGCAGGCTATGGCCATCAGGGTCCTTGGAATAGCCGGAAGCCCGAGGAGGAATGGAAATTCGGAAACGCTCCTTGACTGGGTCCTCGAAACCATGAGGGCGGAGAGCGGTGTAAGCATCGAAAAGATCCCCCTTGATGAGGCAGACATCAACATGTGCCGTGGATGTAATGCCTGTGAAAAACTGAACCACTGTATCCAGAGGGACGGGATGGACACCATACATGACCGGCTCCTGGAAGCGGACATCATAATCCTGTCTTCACCGATTTTCTGTATGGGAATCGCTGCCCAGGTCAAAGCTCTCATCGACCGGGCACAGGTGTTCAGGTCGCGAAAATATGTCCTGAAACTGCCGGTTACAGACCCTTCACGAAAAGGAAAGCGTTTTGGAGCCTTTCTTGCGACGGCAGGACAGGACTGGCCGCATGTATTCGATGCAGCCATCCCCTCGGTAAAGTGTTTCTACCATGTCATCGATATCAGGGACGCAGACATCAGCTACCTCATGGTCAGAAACGTGGACGAGAAGGGCGCGGTTCTTAATCATCCCACCGCAAAACAGGACGCAGTAATACTCGGCCAGAACCTTGTGGCGACGGCCCGGCAGAGACTTGGAGACCCCACCTCAGGATGACGATGCCAGCAGAGATCTTCGTCCTGGGTATCTCCGGCAGTCCGAGGAGGCATGGGAATACCGAACAACTGCTTGACGCCTTCATGGAAGGCGCAGTATCAGCAGGGGCGAAAACCGAAAAAACCGTTTTAAAAGGGCTTACCTATGCCCCTTGCAGGGGATGCAACGCCTGTCATAAAAACGGGGCCTGCGTCCTTGATGATGACGCCCCGCCCCTTTTTAACAGGATCCTTGGAGCAGACGTCATCGCCCTTGCCTCCCCCATCTATTCTATGGGGATCACTGCTGAACTGAAAGGACTTATCGACCGGTCGCAGTATATATGGGCACAGAAGTTCATTTTAAAGACGCGTTTTTTCACCACGGCCCATATCATCCGACATAAGGGAATTTTTATATCAACGGCAGGGTCTTCATGGGATAATGTCTTCGACAGTGCATTTCCTATGATTACCGCTTTTTTCAACACCATGGGGATCGAGTACTATGACAACATCATTGCCAACAACCTTGACGAATTCCATGGGATAATGGGTCATCCCACGGCACTTGACGATGCCAGGGCGAAAGGGTACGAGGTCGTGAGAGCGGTACTGAAGACCAGAGAGATGGGGGCAGGCCAATGAATGGCCATGCTTTCTGAACAGTTATTCCATGAATCGCCCTTTTCATGGATTTTACCTGGAGGAGGCAAAAAGACCTGCATCCGACTGCCGGGTATATTTCAGGTTATCGCGTACCCGGAAAGGCAGTTATTTAAAAATGGGGCTACTCCATGCGTTACCGTTTGCTCAGGCGGTATGAATCACAGGGAATAGAGACCTCATACCAGGGACTGTTTCCCGGCAGGGTCTTTTCACTGAGTTCAAAACCCGAGATCAACAGGACTTCCCTCATATCTGAAACTCTAAGCCCATAAGGCCTGCCAGAAAGGGTTTTGCCAGCGGGTTTGGTCGCTTCTCCGTTCCCGGTGCATTCATCCCTGTACTCAATGACCAGTCTGCCATTCTCTTCCCGGGTACTGAGCCTGACGGTCGTGTCCGGGATATTGTTTCTGAAACTGATGTCAAGGAGCACAACAAAGGCCTTCTGAAGTGTTATATCAGCAAATACCTCGTAATAATCGGCATTATTCGTGACTCTCCCCTGGACGGCGGCCCGTTCCTCTACTGCATGTGCAATGATCTCGTGAAGGCCCTTCCAACAGGGGTCTGCAACACCGAGCTCCTTGAACTCACGCGTATAGGTGACCTGGCGCTGGATGGTTATGGCAGACTGGAGGCACCGTTCAAGGAAAGTCTTCATTTCATCATCAGAATCCGGCACCAGGTCAAGGGAAAGTTCGATGTAGCCAAGGAGTGCGGTGATCTGGTTCTGGATGTCATGTCTTACGACGCTGGTTATGAGAGAAGACTTCTTTCCACCCTGGACAAGGCCATCGGTTGTCATGAAAACAGGGGTGACATCTGTCAGAAAGAGTCCATACACTGCCGGTCCCCCGGTTTCATCGGAGATACTCCATAGGCGGTACAGGAACTCCAGGCTCCTGTGATTCACGGGAAGGCTGATCCTTCCAAGGGAACCGTCTTCCTGCATCTGGCCCTGAAGAGTGGCTGCCAGTTCACTCAGGGGGGCAACATCAGCCAGACGTTTACCAGCAACCTCCCCGGGAAAAAGGCCGGTCGTTTCGGCTGCCATGTCGCTCTGGTCAAGGATGCGGAGCCCGGCATCGAGGAGGAAGAACGCGGTCCCGGGTGCATTGGAGGCCTGGATGAGCCATTTATCATTCATGGAGGTAAATTAAGCCATTTTTTACGAAGTACACAGCCTGTCCCCTCACTCCGCATTCTCCCTGCTTTTTATGAGCCGGTCTGTTTCGGTCACGCTGGGTCCTCTGATCAGTATCATACGAATCTGCCCGGGAAAGGAAAAAAGGTTCCCATCCCCTGTTTTCCGGGCGCTATGGATCCGCATTCTCATGATTTACCAATGAACCGGTTTTTTTATGACACGATATTTTTCGCTATGGATACCAGGTTTCCGATGGCCCCTGATAGAAAGGGCCTGGAAATAGGGGATTATATGGGGTTTATTCGTGCCTTAGAGCTTCGATAGGGTTCAGGTCCGACGCTTTCCAGGCAGGATAGAACCCTGAAAGGAGACACGTACCGACTCCGAACGCCATCCCGTACAGGATATAGATCATACTGGATGGTGCGAATACGAAGCGTGTTGTCTGAAGCATTACCTGGGACACCAGGAGCCCGGCAAACACCGATAAAACCGCCCCTATGCCGCTCCCTATCAACCCGAGAAGCAGGGCCTCGTAGAGGAACATCCGCCTTACCTCCTTCCTCTTTGCTCCAATACTTCGCATTATTCCGATTTCACGCGTCCTTTCAGTGACCGACATGAGCATAACATTCAGGATGCTGACACCCGCCACGACCAGGGAAATACCGCCGATAGCAGTCGTAAAGAGTGAGATCCTGCTGAAGGAGTCAAGAATTGTCTCCATAATCTTCCTCGTATCGACAACATCAACCACGGTTTCCCTTCCCCGGTTCAGCGCTTTTTCAATGGTCTTCTTTGTTGAATCAATCTCGTCCAGGCTTTTTACCTTCACTATTACCGAGTCATATTCCTTCCGGTTGTATGAGTCCTGGAACCATTTCGAGGAGACCACGATGCCATAATCAGGGTTTATATCAAAGCCCATTCCCCGCTCCTTGAGAATTGCTGATACGCGGAGCGTCCCCTTGTCCCTGACCCCGATCAGGCTTCCGACCTTGAGCTTGTTGTCTTCGGCAAAGCGGGCCCCTACCATGGCACCCGAAGACCCCCTGAGCATGCTGCCTTCTTTTATATCCAGAAAAACCGGCATGTCCTTTGGGTCAAGGCCATAGATGATCCCGGCAGTTTCCTCAGACCCAACCGACATCCGGTCGCTCGTCTGATATACCGGCACGGCAAGACTCGGAGCTGCCGCACGCTTGATCTGTTCAAACTGCCGGTCGGTAATCCGGTCATTCGCAGTGGAAAAACCCATCGCGCCGCCGACATGAGGGGAGACCACCAGTGTGTCACTGACCTTCGTAAGGTCTTCGGAGATGAACAGGACTATTCCTGCACCAAGGATCCCCATAGCGGTAATCGAGGTCACCCCGATGATTACGCCGAGGACGGCAAGGATCGACCTGAACAGATGAAGCCTCAGGTTCCGTTTTGCAAGTTCAAAAAAGATCATTCAACCCTCCCGTCACGGATATGGATGGTCCTTTCAGCGAACTCAGCGATCTTCGGGTCATGCGTGACCATCACAATCGTCTTTCCACGCCGGTTCATACCCAGCAGGAGCTCCATGATACCATTCCCCGTCTTGGTATCGAGGTTTCCCGTAGGTTCGTCACAAAGAAGAAGGGCGGGGTCGTTGATGAGAGCGCGTGCGATCGCAACCCGTTGCTGCTGCCCACCGGACAACTCTGAAGGTCTGCGTTCATAGCTGTCTTCAGGGAGGTCGACGGCACTGAACAGCTGGTGGGGTCTTTGACCGCACTCCCTCTTTCCGCAGGCAAGCATAATCGGGAATTCAATATTCTCCCTTGCCGTGAGCAGGGGAAAGAGGTTGAACTGCTGAAATATGAAACCGATCCGGTCACGGCGGAGCTCCGTCAGCTGGTCATCGGTGAGCGTCGACACATCAGCTCCTTCAATCCGAAGGACACCAGTGGAAGGGACATCGAGCCCTCCAATGAGGTTGAGAAGGGTGGACTTCCCGGAACCGGACGGACCCATGATAGCGACAAACTCGCCCGTCATGATTGAGAGCGTCGCATTATCGAGGGCTACCACGTTTCCTGCAGGGTGGGGATATACCTTGGAGACCCGTTCAAACTCGATAAGAGGCGTCCCGCCGTTCACGCGGACCCCCGGTGGCGCCACGAAACCAATACTATTGCCCCCACCAGGACGGCTGCTGCTACCACAATGGCGACAGGCAGGAGAGGGGAATCAGCACCGGTTTTTCCGCCAGTGGTATTGACATCAGGGAGCTCGACCGTCATCCGGTTCGTATAGGGGTTTCCGTCGCTGTCCTTGTAATCGATGACAAGGGGTATAGAAGGATTGTTTTCCGATTTAAAGGTCACTTCAAAGCTTGAAAAATCATCAGGTTTCAGTGAACCGACGACATTGACCTTGAAGGGGTCGACGGGCACGGCGGGTGGTGAAGAGGTAATGATTACTGCTTTCGCATCCTCGAGTCCCGCATTCGTGACATCCCCCGTCACCCTGTAAAACCCTCCCTCTTCCTTGACGGCGATGTTTGAGACGACCGGATTCGGGCTCGTCTTGCTCGTTCCCATCACAAGCGGGAGGGGAACAGACAGGCTGTGGTCATTAACGCCGTTCTTATAGGATACCCGGAAGGTGATGTTCGCATCAGCGGATGGTGTTATGGTGAAGGTCGCGGTCGTTGCATTGTTTGGATCCAGGGTGCCGATGAAGACTCCTGAGGGGATGCTGTCAAAGTTTTTCCCTTCCGGGGTAACGGAGACACTTTCCACGGTGTTGTCACGTGGGTTGCCAATCAGGATCCCTACCTTATCCTTTTTTCCTTCCGTGAACGAATCTGGCCGGTCCTGGATTGATACCGAGAGCTGGGTTTCCTTGACGAGGATCTTGACGGGGTACCTTAAAAAACCTGAATCACGGAAGTCCAACGAGAAAACGGGGTAAAAAATGCCACTCTGGGCCTTGGCGGAGAGAGTGAAGGTAAAGGTCATCGAGTTTCCTGCACCAAGGAGACCAACGGAGTCATAGTTCCCTTCCTCGACAATGAAGTTATTATCATAAATCGTCGCCCGGCGGATCGCTACCGGGCTGTTACCCGTGTTTTTTACGGTTATTGAAACGGTCCCGGTATCATAAGGAAAAAACTCACCGGGGTAAACATTCACTGTGGTTACCGTCACCTGAGCAGCGGCCTGGTCGCCGGGAAGGGGCAGTTCGGCCTGGGCAAGAGAAATGAACAGTATACAGATGGCTGTAACCGACAGGAACATCCTGATGAAATCCTTTGCGAGCATGTTACACCCCGCTCTGTCCCATCAGGTAGAAGGCGGCCGTTGCCGCGATGTAGATACCGACAGGAATTGCAACACAAAGGGATGCGTGCTTCAGCGTCAGTCCCCTCGCATATTTCATGCCAAATACCCAGAGGTTTGCCGACCAGATGAGGAAGATGACCATTACCAGGGTGGATGAGAGCGAGAGCGCCCGCATAGAGGGATCCTGCATCAACCGGGTCACCGCGGATGTCATTACCGTCGGGTCCATTGAGGTCACCGGGTTAACCCGGACTGAAGGCAGGTAGACCGTGGCAAATACTACTTCTATCCCGTTGGCAAGAATCATAGGGATCATCCCGAACCCTGTTACCTCGAGGGTCTTTAAAAATGGACCTTTCCCTGCGAAGACCATGGTGAGGACAAAAAAGACCACGGAAACCACCAGCCACATGATAAACTGGGCGATAAAACCGGATATACCGCCGATAGCCCCGATTATTCCACCCATCTGGGCGGCCTGCCCGGAAAAAATGCGTGCCGTGACAGAACTCGTCATGAGAGCATACACCCCTGCAAAGACAGCAGCAACACCGACAATAATGGCGGGCACTTTGATATCAGGAGGAGTCTGTGCTTTTGTCGCAAAAAACCTGTCAGGGTTGAGGAGGAGATCCCATGTTGTTTCAGTCATGACATATCAGCTGCACACAGAGCTTATCATTGGTCAAATAAATACTTGTATGGCCGATATCGTGCTAAAATTGGTTAATCGGTCATGCACGCCCTGATCCCTGTTTTTTACCACATCTCCTTCTTTCTGAAGACCAGGAAGCCGGCAATAGAGATCCCTATGGCCATGACCATGATTATCGGAAACGCATGGGGAGAGTCCTGAAATGGAAGGTTTACATTCATGCCGTACATGCTGGCTATAAGTGTCGGTATCATGAGGAGGATCGTCACTGCAGTAAGGAACTTCATGACAACAGAGACGTTGTTGGAAATAACCGATGCGAATGCACCCATCATTCCGGTAAGGATACTCATGTAGATGTTGGCCATCTCAATGGCCTGCCGGCTCTCAATGACAGTCTCATCATAGAGGTCCTTCTCTTCCTCCCCGAGACGCAGACATTGCATATTATGGAACTTTTCCATCATGATAGCATTTGAACGAAGGGAAGTCGTAAAAAATACAAGGCTCTTTTCCAGGTTGAGGAGATTTATCAACTGTTCGTTCTTCATAGCCCGGTGGATTGCGTTCTCCATCTGGTTGGTCATGCGGTTGATTTCCTTTAAATACCTCATGAAGAGAAGAGCGTTTCGAAGACAGATGAGCAGGACGAACCTTTCACGTTCCGAAGGGAGAAACGACCTGACCCGTCCTTCGATGAAACTCTGGATGACCTCAACCTCGGTCAGGGTAACGGTGATGGTCAGGTCTTCGACCAGGATAATCCCTATCGGCAGAGTGATGAAGGGAATATCTGCATCCACTGGTTCTTTGCGTGGGGTCCGCATCACGATGAGCAGGGCGCCTCCGTCCCGTTCTATCCGTGCCCTTTCATCGACATCAAGCGGATCTGTAAAAAAATCAATGGGAATGCCAAACTGTGTCGTAAGGGATTCCAGTTCCTTTTCACTTGGGTTGATGACACTTACCCATGCGCCGGGTTCATAGGTATCAAGAATTGAAAGCCCGTTGCCATTTCTCCGGTAGATTGTGATCATGGCATGCCCCCTGCAGACGGCTTTTGTGAACCCTGGTCCTTCCGGGATCCCCTGCGTAACCCTGCCCTGGAGGCGGGATGTACGCAATTTCTCCATAGATGGCCCTTATTTTTATTTTACCGGATTTTCGAAGCCTAAAAGAGCTGCTCGCGCATCCAGTTAATACCTTTCGATCACGGGTCTCCGGCGTGGTCTGAATGAAGGAATTCGTCCGAAATAATCTTATGAGTTCAGGTTGAAGGGAGAGTGAATGGACAGGCAGCTGATTGGAATTGGTATCCTGGTCGTTTGCATAGTCGTCGCAGGAGCTGTCATGGTACCACACTCACCAACGGGTGCAATCGGCAGGCATGACCCATACACTGCGGATGCCGCAATCCGTGCGGCACTGGACTATATCAAAAGCATGCCTGAGTTTTTTGTATACAACGGGAACGGTCTCTCGGTCACCTCTACGGCAGAAGGGAAATGCGTGGGGTGCTGGTATGTTAATGTCACTTTTGAACGAAACCGTGCTGATGACCAGAACCAGACCGAGCGGGTCACCGGCATCGTTTTCGTGAACAAAAACAAGGTAGGCAGGGTTGAGCTTACCCAGGTCAACGGATCGGGATCTGCCCAGCATACTCTTGTCAGATCGAGGGGGATTGTCCTGTATAACGACCTCGAAGGCGGCTTTTATGGTATTCTTGCGGATGATGGTTCCCGTTACCTCCCTCAGAACCTGCCAAGGGAATACACCGAGGACAAACTCAGGGTAAACTTTACGGCAGCCCTGCGGCCGGATATCATCACGACCTCCAACTGGGGAACCCCGGTCGAGATAAAGACCATAGACACGATAAAATAGATATTTTTCCCTTCTCTGGCAAGGTGGAATCTTCCGATAAAGGACTTATGCCCGTGCTCCAGATGGACCACGCACACCCACGTTGCCTCGCAGGTCAGCCTGGGACCGGGCCAAACTCTTTGTCGATGAAGGACATGATGTCATCCCTGATCCTGCGGAATTCCCCCAGGACAACTTCGTCAGGCCCAGACAAACTGGCAGGGTTTGGAAAACCGACGTGAATCGTTTTTCCTGCCAAGGGAAAAACCGGGCATGTTTCCTCTGCCGTATCACAGACCGTAACCACGTAATCCAGATGCTTTTTTAAAAAACCTGAAATGCTTTTTGATCGTTGTCTGGAAATATCAACGCCGACTTCCTTCATGAGCATGACTGCAGTGGTACTGAGCCTGCTAGGATGGATCCCCGCGGAAAAGGCTTTGTATTGTTCATTATATCGTGCCCTCAGGTACCCTTCAGCTATCTGTGAGCGGGCGGCGTTATGAGAACAGATGAACAGGACTGTTTTTTTCTTCTTCATGGAGCTTCCTGAAGCGGGTCTGGAGAATTGAAGAAAACAATCAAGGAAACGGAAATCAATTCCCGGTACATGACTGATAACAAGAAATGCCAGGAGGTCTCCAAGGGGGGGTGATACCGGTGATCACCTACCGAATAGTGCCCGTGGGTTGAAGAAGGTATAGGGAACTTTTGTCCCTTTCACCGGCAATGCCGTTTTCTGAGGCACGGGTGTCCTTGTCAGGGTAGGTGTTTTCGATATTGCCGGGGTTTTCACCGTTACAGCCGCTCCTTCCCTCACGGTAATGCCATTGATCAGTTGTTTGACCGAGGCCCCGCCCGGTCCGGATATGAAGAGGGTTACCGTGTACTTTCCAGGCATTGAATAGACATGAACAGGGTCTTTCGCCGTCGAGTTCGTTCCGTCACCGAAATCAAAAACCCGTGTGGTGATGGACCCCGATGAGCGGTCAGTGAATGCTACGGAAAGCGGGGCGGTCCCTGATGCTGGCTTCACGTTGAATTCTGCATTCAGTGCCCCATCTGAACCTGAAGTGCCCGTCACCGGTGTTGCTTTCACAACCAGGGTAGGAACCCGGTTCGGAGTCTTCGTCACGCTTGCTGACCGTACCGTGCCGGTAACATGGATGTATTCGTCGCGCACGACCTGGTCCTGAACTTTTCCCTTGGACGCCGTAAGGGTAACCCGGTACGTCCCCGGGGTCTGATAGATATGGACAGGGTTCTGTTCCCGGGAGGTTGTACCGTCCCCGAAGTTCCAGGTCCAGGTCTCCGGGGACTGTGTCGAAGTATCAAGAAACTGTACCGTAAGGGGCGCTCCCCCGGTGGATGGTGAACCAATAAATCCGGCTGTCATGGGAAACGGGTTCCGGCAACTGGTGCACTCGTCGGCTGCTGCTGAAACTGCAAGCAGTGTTATACCCGATACCAGGATGATCACTATCCACCTGGTGGGTATCGTTGATAGGACAGCCGCAGTCATATTCTCCTCAGTCTGTCACCAGGCGTGAAGAGGTTTCTGGTCATCGGAACCTGTGGAGGGGAGGCCCACGTTCTAGTCCCAAAAAGTGCAGGTCATTGATTTTTTCACACAAAAAGTATTAACAGAACGGTCTTATACGGTCCATTGCCTCCTTGAGGCGCTCGATCGATGCGGCGTAGGAGATACGTACCCATCCGGGTGCCATAAAGGCCTCTCCCGGAGTTACTGCCACGTGGGCCTTCTCGAGCCAGGTCCTGGATACATCCATATCATCACCCTCTACCCTGACAAATGCGTAAAAGGCGCCCTCGGCCGGGGCACACGCCAGTCCCATGGACGTGAGTTCCTTTAGCACGAAGAGACGGCGACGGTCGAATTCCTGTCTCATCCTCTCCACGGGGTTCTGGTCACCGTTCAGTGCCGCCACTCCACCCCACATAACAAAGGTCGTCGCCTGTGAAACCGTATGCTGCTGGACCTTTGACATATACCTGATGATTTCAGGGGGGGCCACTGCATAACCAAGCCTCCAGCCAGTCATCGCATATGCCTTTGAAAATCCGTTTATTGTTATTGTACGGTCCTTCATGCCTTCCAGTGAGGCAAAAGACCGGTGATTTTTTCCATAAATCAGCTTCTCGTAGATCTCGTCCGACAGCACGAACAGGTCGAAATCATCAGCCATGTCCGCGACCAGCTTGAGAGATGCGTCTGAAAGGACCGCTCCTGACGGGTTTGACGGGCTGTTCAGGACGATCATCCTCGTGTTCGGGCTGACCCTTTCAAGAATGGTGTCGTCCACCTGGAATGAATCAGGGGCCAGGAGATGATGGACCGCTTTTCCGCCGGCTATCTGTGCACACGGTTCGTAGCTCACCCATGAAGGATCGGGGATGATGACTTCGTCACCTGGGTTCAGAACCGCCTGCATTGCCTCATGGATGGCGTCCTTTGCACCGCACGTTACGATAACCTCTTCGGGCGTACACTCAAAACGGTTATCCCGGGATATTTTTGTGGCAATAGCGGACCTTAGCTCAGGAATCCCGTCACTTTGAGCGTAATGGGTCTCCCCTCTCCCGATGGCATCAATGCAGGCATCCCTGATGTGCTTCGGGGTGTCGAAGTCTGGCTCCCCAATCGAGAGGCTGATTACATCCTTCCCTTCGCGCTGCATTTTCTTCGCGAGGTTCGAGATGGCGATCGTTGCTGATGGTGCTATCCCTGCCACCTTTCCTGAGAGCGATCTCATTGCAACCGCTGGATCATCTTGACAGCAGATTCGACAGCACGCTTAGCATAATCAATCCGCTCGGTCGCCTCCATGCGGGTCATACCCGGTCCTGATATGCCAAGTGTGACCGGCTTGTCATACTCTAGAGACAGGTCGATGATCTTGCGTGCAGCATGTTGCACAACGATCTCGTCATGCTGGGTCGCCCCCTCGATAACGCAGCCGATGGTTATCACGGCATCGACTTTTTTTGTCTTCAGCATCCGCTTTACCGCCAGGGGCATATCATATGCCCCGGGGACGTAGAACACCTCCGTCACTTCGGCACCAAGAAATGAAGCGTGTTCCTTTCCCTCTACCTCCATCATGTAGGTAATATCCCTGTTGAATTCCGAAACCACGAAACCAAGCTTGATACTCATATCCAATTCACCTTTTCATCCTGTTGTCCGTATCATCATTTCCGTGCGGGGCCGGCGTCAGGAAATCCCTGGCGCTGACCTGTCCCTGCCATCCTGGTAAGTTCCTCGGGCCGCAATGCAAGCAGGAGTGCATTTACCGCGTGTTCCCTTGTCCGTTTCTCCGCAAGCCATGCCAGCTCCCGATCGTCACCCGCCTCATCCTCGTGGACAAAGACCTCGATAATGTGTCGGTTCGTCATGAGCTGGCAGGATATCAATCCCTGTGATGCCTCATGGGCACATATCCGGTCCTTCTCCTTGCCGCCCGGCATCCCGAGGGCCATGACGATATCACACCGTTTGTCCTCAATAAGTCTCTTGCAGGCTACCGGGAGGTCCTTGATGCCAGGGACGGTCGAGCGTTCTATCGCAACCGAGGCATGCTTCTTAATCTCATCTATGGCAATGCTGCCCATATTGACGCGTGCGAATGTCGTATCGGCGATGCCGACCTTCATCCCAGCACCTCGCAGGCAGCCATTACACCGTCGTCCTGAGGTTTCAGCCCGCACTTCCGGAGCGTATACTGCACCGCACCAAGGGTGGCTATCAGTTCAGGAGCACCTACAGCCCCCATGTGGCCTATGCGGAAAATCTTCCCTTTCAGGTGGTCCTGACCGCCGGCAATCTCGATACCCAGCTTTTTTACCGTGCCCCTCAGGTCCTTGTCGGAGATCCCCTCAGGAATGCATATGGCTGAAACCGTCTCGCTATATGCATGCACAGCATCGGTCTTCGGGAAGAGGGGGAGACCCCACGCTCCTGCCGCAGCCCTGACGGCCCGGGCCATCTGCCTGTGGCGGTGCACCCGGTTTTCGATGCCTTCTTCCTCGATGATGGCACAGGCCTCCTTTAATGCGAGGAAAAGCGGCACTGCAGGGGTGTAGGGTGTTTCCATGGGTGAATTCGCAGCATTCTTCCGGTATGCCGCGAGGTCGAGGTAATATGGCAGTTCCTTTCCTATCCTCTCCCATGCCCGTCTGCTGACCGACAGCGCGGCAAGGCCGGCAGGAGCGGCAAGGCACTTCTGGGAGCCGACGATGGCAACATCGACACCCCATTTATCCACCTCCACGAGGTCCCCTCCGATAGAGGTGACACCGTCCATGATGAACAGGGCATCATATTTCCGCGTCATCCTGCCGACTTCCTGCGCAGGGTTCCTGATCCCTGCAGAAGTCTCGTTATGTACCATTGTCACGACCTCGGCTCCCTCTTCGAGGGCAGACTCGAGCGCGGCAAGGTTGAGGGGAGTCCCCCAGTCAGACGGGACGGCAGTCACATTTCCATAGCGTTCGCCGATTTTCCAGAGCCTCTCTCCGAATTTCCCGTTGATGAGGCTCACCATCTTCCTGTTCCTGCCGAAATTACCCACGGCAGCTTCCATCCCTGCTGTTCCAGACCCGCTAATAACGAAAAGGTCGTTGTTTGTGCCGAAAAGTTTCTTCAATGTCGCGACACAGGCTGCATAGGCGGCCCCGAACTCGGCGCCGCGGTGGTTTATTGCCTGCCTGACCATTGCCGCCCTGACCCGTTCAGGGACCGGCACCGGCCCGGGAAGCATCAGGAGTGGTTCTTTTTCCATGGAGATCCGTATTCATATATCTTGAAAAACGGAATATAGGTTTGGATAACCCGCATGGTCGACGTGGCAATCATATCTGGATCTGCATCCGATGCCGGTGTTGCTGACAAGGCGGCCGCAGTTCTGGATGAATACCGGATCACCTATGATATGAAGGTCCTGTCGGCACACCGTGACCCGGACTCCCTGGACAGTTATATAAAAAAAAGCGATGCCCGGGTGTTCATTGCCATAGCAGGTCTTTCTGCCGCCCTTCCAGGAGTTATCGCTTCCAAAACGGATAAACCGGTCATTGGGGTACCGGTTTCAGGCACTCTCATGGGGATTGACGCCCTTCTGTCAATCGTCCAGATGCCCCGCGGGGTACCGGTGGCCTGTGTCGGAGTCGATAACGGCGGAAACGCCGCACTCCTCGCGGTCAGGATCCTGAAGGCTTAGATCTTTTTTGACTGTCTCCCATGCCAAGGGAATCGCGTACAATCCGTATGGCACAGAGGTCCCCACACATCGAACAGGTTTCCATCTCCCCGTCCCGCTCGTGGATCCCCTTTGCCACATCCGGGAACAGTGCCACTTCCCACTGGCCATTCCAGTCGAGTCTTCTCCTGGCATCTGCCATACGGACCTCCCTCGGGTCACGGTACCCCTCGTCCTGACGGACAAGGTCCCCGATATGGGCCGCAATCTTGGAGACCCTGGTCCCTTCGACAATCTCCTGCACCCCTGGCAGGGCGAGGTGTTCACTTGGGGAGACCATGCAAAGGAAATCGGCACCATGCATACAGGCAACAGCACCTCCGACCGCCCCTACGACATGGTCATACCCGGGGGCGATGTCGGTGACGAGGGGACCGAGCAGGTACAGAGGTGCATTTTCAGTGAGTTCCTTAATCATTTTCACGTTGTGTTCGATCTGGTTGAGTGGGAGGTGTCCTGGGCCTTCGATCATCCGCTGTACTCCGGCTTTCTGCGCCCTTCCCGCCAGTTCACCGAGCGTGAGATATTCGACCGATTTCGCCTGCCTTACCGAGTCCTGGAGACAGCCAGGGCGCATCCCGTCACCCAGGCTGGCTACCACACCATATTCAGCCAGGATCTCGAGAAGATAGTCGAACTCGGCATAGAGGGGATTTTCAATTCCCTGTTCCACCATCATCGCCACATGAAACGCTCCGCCACGGCTTACCACTCCGAGCATACGTGGGTCCCCCCGGAGGGATTCGAGAGCCCGGGTCGTAACACCGCAGTGAAGCGTCAGAAAATCGACTCCCTCGCGGCAATGATCGCGGATAACCGAAAAGAGGGTATCCGAATCCAGGTCAGCCACATTGCCTGCCCTCCTGACTGCTTCATAGATAGGCACCGTGCCAACCGGAGCGTCCAGTCCGAGTATCCGGCCTCTGATCTTCTTCAGGTCACCCCCGGTCGACAGGTCCATAAGGGCATCGGCGCCATTGGAGAGGGCCGCCCTGGCTTTTTCAAGCTCGGTCTCGGGGTTGCACACGGGTGAGGAGGTCCCGATGTTGACATTGACCTTCACTCTGCAGCCCTCCCCGATAGCGCAGAGCCGGTGCGGGCGCCTGGGGTTGGAGGGGAGTACTATCCTGCCCCGGGCAACCGCCCGTGCCGCATGGCGTGGGAGAAGGCCCTCCTCGCGTGCGAATGCCTCGACCTCGGGAGGTGGGGCACCTTTTGCACACTCGTGAATCAGGCGATACATAACAGAGATGTGGGCTGGATTCCTTATTATTCTGCATGAAGGTGCTATGGATCCCGGGAGAGGGCATGTTCGCCAATGCATATGTATGTGGCGGGGTCCTTGTGGACGCAGGTGTCCCGCCCAGTGCTCTCGAACCATATCTCGACCAGATTACCTCAATCGTCCTGACCCACGGCCACTTCGATCACATCGCGCAGGTGACCGAGATAGCCCGGTTATCAGGAGCACGAATATGCATCCACAGGGGTGATGCTCATGCTCTGCATGATGACCGATTCAGCCTCGCCTCCCACTTTGGCGCTCGCCCGCCGTGCATTCTTCCGGATATGATTCTGAACGAGGGCGATTCCGTAGCCACATTTACGGTCCTCCATACCCCGGGACATACCCCGGGGAGCATCTGCCTTTTTGACAGCGACTCCGGGATCCTTATCTCGGGCGACACTGTTTTCACCGACGGTGCTTTCGGAAGGTTTGACTTCCCTGGAGGGAGTGCCAGAGAACTGCGGCGGTCCCTTGAACGGCTGGAGGCCCTGGAAGTGACAGGCCTCTACCCGGGACACGGCGAGCCCAGGGATACGGGTGGTGCGGGAGATATCCACGCTGCAGCATCTCTTATCAGGGAGTTGTACGGTTAAATGGAGCCCGGGACGTACTGTCTGATCCTGCGGAACCCGCTCCTCGTTCTACCGGTGGGTGCACTCGGAGATCGCGTCCTGCCTGAAGGCTGGCATGTCTATATCGGCTCGGCGCTCGGCCCGGGAGGGTTGGCCAGGGTCGAACGCCACATACGGCTGTACCACCTGAAAGACCGCCCTCCCAGGTGGCACATCGATTATCTCCTCCTCCATCCGCTCTGCAGGCTCGAAGCTGTTGCGCGGGTCCCATCACCCATCAGGGCGGAGTGCGGGCTTGCAGCCCGGATGCCCGGGATACCTGTCCCGGGTTTTGGTTGTTCTGATTGTGACTGCTCTTCGCATCTCTTCTCGTTCCCTGTCTTCCCAGGCGATGCTGTTCAGAATACCTGCGCCTGCCTCTGCCTCCAGGTCACCATCACAATGATTGATTACTGTGGGGAGTGAGGATAGATCCATGCATGTCCTTGGCATCTCCGGCAGCATGAGGCCCGAGGGAAACACAGCGCTGCTGGTACAGAAAATCCTGGAGGGGATAGACCATCATGGAATGGAGGAGATCACAACCGAGTTTATAAGCCTGGCAGGAAAACAGATCCTGCCCTGCAGGGGGTGTGAGAAGTGCAAAAAAAAGAAATGGTGCATCTTCGAGGAGGACGACTGGGGCAATATCGCGCGGAGGATACTTGAGTGCGACGTCCTGGTCCTCGGGTCTCCTGCCTATTACTTTGACGTCTGCGGCCAGCTGAAAAATTTCATCGACAGGACCTACTCGCTCTACCACGACCGGAAGCTAGCAGGGAGAGGCGGTGTTGCCGTCGCAGTCTGCGCAGACAGGGGAGGGGAGCGGACCCTCGAGACGCTCGAGGGATTCCTGTCCACGCACGAGTTCAACTCGATGGGCTATGTCCTCGGTAAAGGATATCATGCCGGGGACGTACTCAAGGACAAGGTGGCCATGGAAAAGGCCAGGGAAACATCTGAAAGAATAGTAAGGCTCTATAAAAAGAAAAGTCACTGATACAGGGCTTTTCTTCCGGTACGAACGGGTGCGTATAGGGTCGTCCGTTCAGCGAATTCCATGCCAAGGTCCCGGGCCATGCGCTCCATCTCCACAGGGTCGAGAAAATCAGTCCCCGTAGCTCCGGCACCCTTCGAAATGCTCTCTTCGTACATGGTCCCCCCGAGGTCGTTTCCTCCCGATGCCAGGAGCACCTGTGCCATCTTCGTTCCCTCCTTGACCCAGGACACCTGGATATTCCTGAAATTATCCAAAAACAGCCGTGATACGGCGATCATAAGGATATCCTCCCGCCCGGTCGCGCCCGGTCGCGCCTTTCCTTCAAGGAAGAGTCTGGTTGCCGGGTGGACAAAAGAGAGCGGGACGAACTCGGTGAAGCCACCCGTGTCATCCTGAACATCCCTGATGATCCCAAGGTGTGCTGCCCTGTCCTGCTCCGATTCGCAGTGGCCGTACATGATGGTCGCGGTCGTAGGGATGCCAAGACCATGGGCTTCCCTGATGATCCTGATCCATTCGGCGGTGGATATCTTCTGGGGACAGATCTGCTCCCTGACCTGGTCGACAAGGATCTCGGCCGCCGTCCCGCAGAGCGACCCGAGACCGGCCTCCTTCATGGCGGATAGCACGGCCCTGGTAGTACAACCGCTCTTCCTGGCTGCATAGGACACCTCCATCGGGTTGGAAGCATGGATATGAATGCCCGGAGCTTCCTCCCTGATGAGCCGTACCAGGGAAAGATAGCTGTCGGCATTGAAATCGGGGTGAAGCCCACTCACCGTGCAGATTTCAGAAACCTTCCTGGCCTTCGCCTGCCTCACTTTTTCCCTGATGACCGCTTCAGGGAACAGAAAACCTTCAGGGCTGCCAGGTTTTCTCGAAAAACCACAAAATCCGCAGGAATTGACACAGATATTCGTCACGTTGATGTTCTGGTTCCGTACAAAGGTGACCGTCCCGCCGGCCCGGACTTCCCTCATCCGGTCAGCTGCGCTGGCAATTGCGAGGACGTTGCGTCCCCTTGCCTGGAATAGCGCAACGGCGTCCTCAGGGCTGATCCGTTCTCCTTCGAGGGCCTGTTTCAGAATCGTGTGAATTGATGATGAGGTATCACTGGTCATAAGGGACTATGCTAAGGACTAGCAAGGTGCGCGGACCCAATAAGGCTGTCGGCCCACCCCGTGTCATGGAAATCCGGCCGGTATGGACCAGGCAGGATTGATCAGGTCAGGGGTCAAACCACGTCGACAGGAAACAGCATGATACAGCAAAAAGTTCCCCTCAGAAATTCGGAAGGGCTTGGGTATGTCCTCCCCGCAGGACCAATCAGCATCGTTCACGTGGTCGCGGCACATGGCATGGTCGGGTGCGGAGCCTTCGATGTCCTGGCCCTCGACAAGTTTGGATACCCGGCCGCCCGGGTCCGTCCTGCAACAGGTACCTCCGTCACCTCGGTTGAGGACCTCCTGGAGGGCATCATCAGGGAAGCGAACGAGGCGGCGCAAAGGAGGGGGATAGCCGTCGGAATGACCGGCAAGGAAGCCCTCGACCTTCTGTCCTGATCGCTCCCCTGATATCCGGATTTAATTCTGGCCACATCTTCTTCAGACCAGGTTGTAGAGGGTATCCCTCTGCCTGAGGACCCGCCCGATATCAGAGACCATCCGTTCCATCTCGGCAGGGTTAAGATAGTCGGCTCCCCGTCCGCCGGAATCTGCTGTCACGTCGTCTGAAAACATCGTCCCGGCAAGGTCGTTCCCACCCGAAAGGAGGGCCATCTGGGTCAGTTTCGTCCCGATTTTCCCCCATGCAACCTGAATGTTTACTACATTGTCGAGGTAAAGGCGGGAGACCGCGGTAAGGAGGAGGTCCTCCCGACCCGTAGCCCCGGTCCGCGATATCCCGTCCTTGAAAAGCCGGGTGTTCGCATGGACGTATGAAAGGAGGACGAGCTCGGTGAACCCGTGGGTACTGTCCTGGACCGAGCGCAGGATATCAAGGTGTTCTGCCCTGTCGCGCTCGGATTCGCATGACCCGTACATGATGGTGGCGGTTGTCGGGATTCCAAGGGTGTGGGCCTCGGTGATAATCCTCACCCATTCGGCGGTCTTGATTTTTCGCGGGCAGATCACCCTTCTTACCTCATCGACCAGTATCTCGGCAGCGGTGCCCTGGAGAGAGCCGAGACCGGCAGCCTTGAACTGCGAGAGAACCTCCCTCGTGGAAATTCCGCCCTTTTCCGCTGCATGGGCGACCTCGTCAGGTGAAAATGCATGGATATGTACGTGGCGGGCAGATTCCCGGACCAATGATATAAATGAGAGGTAAGTATCGAGGGTAAAGTCCGGGTGAACTCCGGATAAAAGGCAGATCTCGGTCACATCCCTTGATACAGCCCGCCTGACCTTTTCACGTACCGTTTCTTCATCGTCGCAGTACGCTCCTTCCGCACCCTTTGGGCGCCCAAAACCACAGAACCCACAGACGTTTTTACAAATATTGGTAATATGGATGTTCTGGTTTCTCACATACGTGACAGTCTCACCAATGGTCGCCTCCCTCCTTTCATCAGCAGCCGCGAGCACCTGGAACATGTCCCTTCCTGTTGCCTTCAGGAGGAATGTCGCCTCACCGGGAGCCAGCCGGTGACCACCGAGCGCATCTGACAGGAGTGTCCTGGTATCCATGGGAAATTACCGTTTTCCTTTTTTAAGTGTATTTTTTTGCTCTTCCCGCCTCCCGGAATACCATTCCCAGACGAACATGGCGATGATTATGATGATTGCGACCGGGACGATGTTGAGCGGTATAAGACCCACAAGCGGTATGGCGAAAAGCGCCTTTCCAACGATCCATTCCTTTTTGACCGGTTCAAGCGGCCCAAGACCGCGGTAATCAGTATACCAGGCCAGCTGGTCGGGGACAGGATTGTTGTCACCCCAGGTGATATAGCCCTCGTGAGGGGCGATATATTCCTGGCCGTTCTTGTCCACGAATGACTTCCCCTTGATCTCTCCGACCGTGCCCGGTCCGGTATAAAGAATTGCACGGTGGATTATCGGGTGAACCCCGCGCGACAGGAGCGGTATCGGGAACCCGGCCGATGCCCCGTTCGGCTGGTAGATGATGACATCGCCATAATCTCCGTATTTCATGTAACTATTGTTCTTTCCTTCCTGCCAGGACTGGAGGGCGCCGAACCGGTCAGGTGCGACGACGATGACCAGGTCTCCGATGTTCATGTTCGGAACCATGCTCTCCGACTCAATGGTCACGATAGCAGGCCATGCCCCGCAGACAAGATACAGACCAAGAGCAATACCGCCGACCACAATGGCAACGATAAGGAGTTCCCTTGCCAGTGCCACGGCCCAATGACGGTTTTTATCTCCTTTCAAGAGGGAATTATCGCCTTTTTCTTCTTTTTCCGGAGCCATTACCTTCCGGTATAGGTCTTTTCCTCCGGTTATATACTTCTTGATGTTTTCCATCCCCTCACGCCAGGCAGGACGGTCCCCGTGGCAGACAGTAAAAACCCCCTCCCTTGCAGCAGAGCCACAATCTAAACGATCGGAAGACGTACACTTTATCATGCTCGATGCGGCGTCGATCGTCCGGCGGTTTCTCGATACGAAGCTGCAGGTCCACCCCGATGTCGTGCGATATCTCAGTGAAAAGGGTGACCCATCGCTCATCGACCAGATCCTCGGGGACATCCCCCCTGATGCCGTCGTGGTCTCACCCCGGCACATCCCGGGAATGGTCCCGACAGTCAGGGACGGTGCCAGGTTCCTCACCGACCCGCAGGTCGAGGTGGTGTGGGGCAGCGCTGGTTCAACCGGCGGGGTGTCAAGTCTTGAAAATTATTCCCGCTTTTTCCGCCACCGCTATGATACCCTCGGGGGGATAATCCGTGGCAGGATGAACGGCATCCCCATTGAGGCGGTCCTGAAGAACAGCAGGTACAGGCAGGAGGAGGCCTCGATCATTGGAATGGTCGCGGAAGTCAGGACCTCGGCCAAAGGTCACCGCATGATCGACCTCGAAGACACGACCGGTACCATCCCCGTGTTGTTCAACAAGAACCGGGAGGGTTTCAGCGAGGCTGAAAAGATCCTGCCCGACGAGGTCATCGGAGTCCGGGGAAAACTCTCCCAGGAGGGAAAACTGTTTTTTGCCGAGTCGCTCGTGCGGCCGGACATCCCCAACAGCAATGCTCCTTTCACAAGCCATGAACCAGGTAAAGCGGTCCTGATATCTGACATCCATGTCGGGTCCAATACGTTTCTCCCGGAGGCCTGGGAGCGGTTCGCCGCATGGCTCGAGGGCAGCGACGTCTCGTATCTCCTCATCGCAGGCGACGCGGTCGACGGTATCGGCATCTACCCTGGCCAGGAGAGTGAACTGGTTATCCCCAATATTTTCGATCAGTACGACATGCTTGGGGACATGATGTCTGCCCTGCCATCCCACATCCGGATCATCCTTGGCCCGGGAAACCACGATGTCGTAAGGGGCGCCGAGCCCCAGCCGTGCATCCCCGAACAATTCCGGAGCCATTTCCCGCATAACTGTACCTTTGTCGAAAATCCTGCATTCGTGCGGCTCCAGGGGGTTGGAGTCCTGATGTACCACGGCCGCTCCATCGATGACATGGTGGCGAGCATCCCGGGTGCCAGCTACGAACGTGCCGGTGACATGATGGAGGAAATGGCAAAGCGTCGGCTCCTTGCAGCCAGTTATGGAAAACGGACGCCTATTGCCGCTCATGAACAGGACAGGCTCCTTATCGACCCCATCCCGGAGGTCCTCCATACCGGTCATGTGCATGTGATGGGCTTAACCAGTTACCGCGGGGTATTATGTATCAATGCCGGTACCTGGCAGTCCCAGACGGCATTTCAGAAACAGATGAACCTCGTGCCCACCCCGGCCAGGGCGGTCCTCCTTGACCTCCAGACACTGCGTCCTGAGGTCCTTGATTTTTCATAAAAGGACGGTTTTGCCAGGAACCACTTCCCTCAATTCAATAGTCTCTGCCCTGCATCAGGGCTGAATGACGGGCGGAAACGCAGCTCCCTGCCCATGGTGTTTTACAGGCAGACCGGTGAAGTATCATATCCCCAGGGAATACAATGTATATGATGTACGCTACCGTATTGCAGATACGCCCGGACAGACCGTTCCGGCGCTTACAAGCCCGGGCTCTTTGCGGTACACCGTACACTCACGTCGGAGGTTGTAACGAATGGGTGATCCCCTCGTATTCCAGGTTGTATTAGCAATTATTATCATAATGTTCCTTATTGCTGCGTATCTCACGCGCAACGTGCTTTCGCACGGCATAGGGAACCAGGAGATGCAGGGCATCGCCGCTGCCATCAGCGAAGGTGCCAAGGCGTTTCTCCGGAGGCAGTACAAAACCGTTGCCCTGCTCGCCATCGTCGTAGCCATCATTCTCTTCATTGCATTCTACGCAACATCGGGGATGAGTGCGGCATCGATCACCGCCCTTGCATTCCTCTTCGGAGCTGCATGTTCCGCGGTTTCCGGGATTTTTGGCATGACAATCGCGGTACGTGCCAATATCAGGACCGCTGCAGCCGCCGAAAAGAGCTCGGCCACTGCATTGCAGATCGCACTGCGAGCGGGAGCAGTTTCAGGGCTCACCATCGTATCACTCTCGCTGCTGGGAATCTTCCTTACGTATTACGTGCTCGAGCTCATGGGCGCTACTCCGCAGACCATCCCGCTTCAGATCGTCGGTTTCGGGTTCGGAGCCAGCTTTGTGGCACTCTTCGCGCAGCTCGGTGGCGGTATTTACACTAAGGCTGCCGACGTCGGGGCTGACCTGGTCGGAAAGGTCGAGGCTTCAATTCCCGAGGATGACCCGCGCAACCCTGCCGTGATTGCTGATCTCGTCGGGGATAACGTCGGGGACTGTGCCGGACGTGGTGCTGACCTGTTCGAGTCGATTACCGCGGAAAACGTCGGAGCCATGATCCTTGGGGTCGCCCTGTTCCCGGTATTCGGAGAGGCAGGTATCCTTTTCGCTCTCGTGGCATGTGCCTTTGGCCTCATCGCCTCCACTATAGGAGTCTTCTCGGTACGGCCTAAAGAGGAGGAGGACCCGGTGAAGCCTTTGATTCGTGGGTACTACGTGACCGCGGTAATCGCCGCGGTACTCCTGTACGTCGCGACGATGTGGCTTTTAAAGAACATCTGGTTCTTTTATGCAGGTATCACGGGTATCGTGCTCTCGGTAATTATCCTCTATATCACCCTGTACTACACTGAGCACAAGTACCGGCCGGTCAAGGAGATCGCCCAGGCATCTGAGACGGGTGAAGCGACCAATATCCTGACTGGAATATCAGTTGGATTCGAATGCGTCGCTCTCCCGGTTGTCGCCATCTCAGCTGCGCTCCTCATCTCGTACTACTTCGGCGAGTTGTCCGGGGTGTATACCATGGTGCAGCTCGGAGGCCAGGACGTGAAACTGACTGGTGGAATCTTCGGTACCGCTGTGGCCACCGTGGGGATGCTTTCGACCGCTGCTTATATTCTCGCCATGGATTGCTTCGGACCGATCGCCGATAATGCCGGTGGCATCGTCGAGATGTCCAACGCACCGAAGGGTACCCGTGAAAAGATCGACCGTCTCGACGCCGTGGGAAACACCACAAAGGCCCTGACCAAGGGATATGCAATCGGATCGGCTGCGCTTGCGGCCTTCCTGCTTTTCTCCTCATATATGGAGGCCGTTTCACAACTCCGCGGGGAATACTTCGGAGTCGTCAACCTTGCGAACGTGCCGGTATTCATCGGCGCCCTCCTCGGGGCCACCCTCGTCTTCCTCTTCGCCTCCTTCGCGATCAGGGCAGTCTCGAAGACCGCGGGATACATCATCACCGAAGTCCGGAGACAGTTCGCCGACGGCGAAATCCTCGCAGGAAGACGCAAGCCCGACTACGGGACCTGCGTGGACATCACCACGACGGGTGCCCTCAGGAATATGGTCCTCCCCGGCGCTCTCGCGGTCGCATTCCCGATATTCGTCGGAGCCGTCCTGAAATACGAGGCGATGGCCGCTTTCCTGATGGTCGGCACGATAGCGGGTATCCTCGTCGCAAACCTCATGAATAACGGCGGTGGTGCCTGGGACAATGCAAAGAAGTTCATCGAGTCCGGAGCATTCGGTGGAAAGGGCTCTCCGGCACACAAGGCCGCGGTCGTTGGTGATACGGTGGGAGACCCGTTCAAGGACACCGCAGGTCCCTCGATTCACGTGCTCATCAAGCTCCTGGCCACCCTGACCCTGGTGCTTGCACCACTCTACATCTGACCTTTTTTTACTCCCGGCATCTTTGCAGGCACCGTTCCTGAATTGCCTTCCGTTGAACCAGGGCTCTATCATTCATTTTCTCCAGGAAACGGTACTTCTGATCAGATGAGCAATACAGGGAAAGAAGCCTGGATTCCCGGAAAACAAGCGGGACTGAAACAACCCCGGAAGGCCATGAACCTGTTAAGGAAACAGAGCACATGCTTAAAGCAGCCATGCAGTATTGCTACGCCACCAGGATGGAGACGACTCCCCGGTCTTTCATCCGTGAAATCCTGAAGGTTACTGAAAAGCCTGAAATGATCTCCTTTGCCGGAGGGCTGCCCAACCCGGATCTCTTCCCGGTCGAAGAGCTTGCGGAGATCGCCCGGGATGTTATTGGGGGCGAAGGAAAAAAGGCCCTCCAGTACTCGACAACTGAGGGTCATCCCCCGCTCCGCGAATGGATTGCGGCCCGTTATAAAAAGTATTATCACATGGATGTTTCTCCCGAGGATATCCTCATCACGAACGGATCACAGCAGTCTCTCGACCTCGTGGGCAAGGTGTTCATCAACCAGGGGAGTCCTGTTGCCATCGAACGGCCGGGATACCTCGGGGCTATCCAGGCATTCTCCCTTTACGAACCGCGTTTTCATGCGGTCCCCCTCGGGGCTGCCGGGCCTGATATCCCCACCCTTACCGGTATCATGAAAAAACAGCGGCCTGTCTTCTTCTATGGTATCCCTAACAGCCAGAACCCGTCTGGCGTCACCTGGTCACAGGAGAGCCGCCGGGAAGTCGCGGAGATCGCCGCGGATACACAGACAATTCTTGTTGAGGACGATGCTTACGGGGAGATCCGCTTTAACGGGGTACACCTGCCCCCCCTGCGGTCATTCCTGCCGGACCAGGTTGTCATGACAGGGTCCTTTTCCAAGATCATAGCCCCAGGCCTCCGCATGGGGTGGATTTGCGCCCCGCGGGAGATACGCGAGCAGTTCGTGACTGTGAAACAAGGGACCGACCTTCACTCGAACATCCTGTCACAACACATCATTGCCCGTTTCCTCTCCGAGTTCCCGGTAGATGTCCACATCAGACGTATCACGGAAACGTACCACCGCCAGTGCTCCTGCATGATCCAGGCGATACAGGACAGTTTCCCCAAATGCGTCGCTTGTAACAGACCTGATGGTGGGATGTTCCTGTGGGCGGAAATGCCCGAGGGGTGCTCGTCGATGAAACTCTTCGAACGCGCTGTCGCCAGAGACGTTGCGATCCTCCCGGGTGTCCCGTTCTACACCGACGGCGGGGGACTGAACAGCATGAGGCTCAACTTTTCCAACCAGCCGGAAGACCGCATCAGGGAGGGTATCAGGAGGCTCGGAGAGGAACTGCACCTATATCTTGAAGACCCGGACCATGGCGGTTGAAGAGGTATGATTCTCGTCTCCTTTACCAGGGGATAAACAACCGTCATCGATAAGGACAACGGGTTGCATAAAACGGCTCTTTCGCCCAGGTATCCAAAAAGGGACTTACCTGGGATGTCTCCCTAGCCCTGGACCAAGCGGGAAACGACGAGACGATAGTCATTATCATAGACCCTGAGGGTCACCCAGCGGGCCTCTCTGACAGCGGGACCGGCAGAGCCGCCCCCTGGCGGACTATATGTTCCGACTCCGGATTCCTTCACCGCCATCTGCCTGCCAAGGTCGAGGAGGGAGGGGGAACTCTCGTACAAGGGGTCGTTGAAGAGCTTTCTGCCGATTTGGGACGTGTCGCGGTCATACACGATGAGTCCGTCCGGCTGCATGACCCAGGTGTCATACGCACCACCTGCAGGGGCAGATGCAAACATGTTCCCGAAGAAGACGACAGGATTCACAGCCAGCGATATCGCTCCATCAACCTCCCCGTTTCTGGTATTATGGACCGGATAGCTGACCGCGATCCCGTTCGTCCCCTCAATAAGAGGGATAACGGTTGTGGAGGCTGGACGCGAGGTTGCAAAGAGCTGCTGGATATGGGTGTCATACATGAGATTTCTGCCAATAAGGTTCCTGTAACGTTCTGGCTTTACATTGATGACCGTTGCCGCCCGGTCCATGAGCACGCAGTCGACCGAGGGAGCGATTTCTGCACACACCCCAGACAGGATACTTCCTTGCCGTGTATCATTCATGCCCGGTGTAACGAGCGCATCTGATGCCCTGTTCATGACCCTGTCCATAGAGGCAAGTTGTGATGTCCCGTTTGCGAGGGCTGCAATGAGGAGTCGTTCAGCTCCCTCGGCGGTCGGTGCAACCTTCGAACCCGTCGGCACAGCGGATGGGCCCATGGTGCGTGCGCCGACGATCCTCCAATCCGTCCCGTACAGGCTCACGGTATCCCAGATTGCTTCCTTCAGAACGACCCGGCCATACGTGTCCGTAAAGGTATACGTCCCAGTACCGGACGGTTCAACTGAGATGTGACGGGCGAGGGCCAGAAGAGAGGAATAGGGCGCATACAGGGGATCGCTGAATACATACTTCCCAATCTGGACCGGGTCAGCGTCATATACGATGAGGCCGTCAGGTTGCAGAACAAATACCTCGTAGGCACCTTCAGGATCAGACTGGAGCACAGCGTCCCTCCACAACGAGGTATTGTATAAAAGGGTAACCGCCCCCTTCATGTATCCCTCATTGGAATATATCGGCACTGCATTGTCTATCGCAGGGAAACCCTCTACCGTGGAGATTACACCGCTTGTCACCGGTTTTCCAGTGGCAACGAGTCTCCTGAGGTGTTCCTGGTTCATGATGCTTTTCCCCAGGATGCTGTCATATGCCGGAGGCACAACTGCCTTCACACGTCCATACGGGTCAACCGTGATACAATCCACGGCATAAGGGCTTGCCTTGTAAAGGGATGTGAGGGCCGACCGGGCTTTGGGGCCTGACAGGTCTGCCTCTGCGAGGCTGCCGGAAGCGGTGATGAGACTTGAATTAATTATTTCAAGATGGCTGGTGACATTTGCACGGACGGCAGATATGGTACGTTCCAGGTCCTGTGGGGTTTTCTCCTCCTGCATGGATGTAGTATCGGACCCTGTTATCGGGCCGAAGTAGATCCCGGACCCGAGCCACCAGTCATCATCGACCTTCATTACGTACCCGAGCTTCTTTTCCACGGTCCGGTTTCGCGTGGGATTGATGTAATGAAAATCAACAAAACCACTTCCATTCGAGGCGGTATCACGAAGGTTCCTGATGAAATAACCTCCAGAGGCGTCTTTTTCAAGGAGCCGGTTGACACCCACCTTCTCAGGGTTAACCGGGTGGGCAATGGTCGTCCCGTTCCAGTCGTATGCATAAATGTACAGTTCTCCATCGATGAACGGACCGTTCCGGTCGGAAAATGCCGAAAGCGCCTTCTCCTTACCGTTTTCATGTGCGTATGAAACCGCTTTTTCCACAAAAGCGACCAGTTGTGTCCTGTTCCGGCTTGTGTTTCCCGCCGGGTTCACGGCAGGACTGCCGGTGGCAGGGGTTGCAACCGGTGTATCGGAAAGTTCTTTGGTCCCGACGGGTTGCAGATCCTCGTTGCCGGGGTTCTGGACGGTGCACCCCGCCACAACCACTCCGGCAAGGATACATATGAGGAGAAGGAATCCCTTGGTTCGGCGCATAATATGTTCTTCTTGCCTATTCTACCATAATATTTCTGAACTGTCCCGGAGGAGGAGGGGCCGGCCCAAACCGGCGTATTCTTGTAGGATCACGGCCAGATGTGCGTTTCATGCCTGTCAGCGATCAGACTATTGGACAGATAGTGTCCCATCTCCGTTCCTTCGAAACGGCATGTGCCGAACATGACATGCCCCGTCTCGCAGCACTCCTCCACAGAGATGTCCATGGTTTTCTTCCCCACCCGGGAGGTGCCTTTTCCAGCAGGGAAGATCTTCTCAAATTATTCGGCAGTTATTTCTTACAATTTTTCAACCCATCCTTCTGCATCTATGATGAGCGGATCGATGCGGATGGAGTCGTCGCCTGGGTTTCTGCACCATGCCGCTTTACCCTCCCCTCTCATACAGGGACCCGGGAAAGGACAGCAAGGGCGACCCTGGTATTCCGAGGTAACGGCCATGCCTGGACCATCGCCCAGCTGCATATAGCATTTCCGGCGCCCATGCCGACAACCGCTGCAGAAGAGGAACTCCGGAGTGTGTGAACAGGGTGCTACCTGGACACTGTGCATAATCAGGACGGAGGATCCGGAAAACCGGGAGAAAATGGCTAAGATTGCTCACGCCTGCCTGGTCGTGAAGGGTATCAAACCAACTGGTTCACATCGCCTTCGGGGCAGGTTTAGCCGATACCGAGTCTCTTCAGGAAATCGATGTGGATGCGGCGGTCCCTGGATAATTCCGGGTGGAAGGCAAGTGCGAGTGCCCTCCCCCTGCGGACGCCGACAATTCCACCATTATACTCTGCAATGACCTCAGTTCCCGTTCCCGCGCTGATGGCGACCGGAGCTCGTATGAACACGGCGTGAAACGGGGTATCAAGCCCACGAACAGCGATGTCCGCCTCAAAAGAATCTTTTTGCCTCCCGAAGGCATTACGGCGGACCGTGATGTCCAGGAGGCCGAGAGGTCTGAACCGGTCGTCATCGATGATGGATGAAGCAAGAAGGACCATCCCGGCACATGTTGCAAAAATCCCGCCGGAAAAATGGCTAATGGCGTCTCTCATGGAATTTTTGTCGATGAGACGGCAGATTGTGGTTGATTCCCCGCCCGGAATTACAAGGGCATCAAGCCGTGCGATCTGGTCCGCACCCCTGACCGGAAATATTTCCAAGGGTATCCCAAGGTAGCTGCCGGCCTCCTGAAACGCATGGATGTGCTCGCTGACATCTCCCTGGAGAGCGAGGACGCCGATCTTACCAGCCACGCTTCTGGAGCACCTCATCCTCGCGGAGAAGATGGATATCGAGCCCTTTCATGGGTTCCCCGAGGTCACGACTTGCTTCCGCGATCCGTCCCGGGTCATCGAAATGGTTTACCGCCTCGACGATTGCCCGGGCTACCTTGTGTGGGTTCTGTGAAAGAAAAATTCCCGACCCGACGAAGACCCCGTCTGCACCAAGCTGCATCATCAGTGCGGCATCACAGGGTGTTGCAATCCCGCCGGCCGAGAAGTTGACGACCGGGAGACGGCCCATCCGCGCAGTCTCGATTACCAGTTCCGCTGGAGCTTCAAGTTCCCTTGCACGTGCAATGATCTCCTGGTCTGTTTTCCCTGAGAGCGCGCGGATCTCACCCATGATGTTGCGCATGTGCCTTACGGCCTCCACGACGTTTCCTTTACCGGCCTCGCCCTTCGTCCTGATCATGGCGGCACCTTCGCCGATGCGCCGCATGGCCTCCCCGAGATCCCGCGCTCCGCAGACGAAGGGGACCTTGAATTTTTTCTTGTCGATATGGTATTGTTCATCCGCCGGGGTAAGGACCTCGCTTTCGTCGATCATATCGACACCGAGCGACTCAAGGACCTGCGCTTCCACAAAATGACCGATCCTGGCCTTACCCATGACAGGGATTGAGACTGCGTCGATGATTTCGGCAATTTTCGTGGGGTCTGCCATCCGCGCAACTCCGCCCTGTTTCCTGATATCGGCAGGCACCCGCTCGAGTGCCATCACCGCGACCGCTCCTGCCTCCTCCGCGATGACCGCCTGTTCTGCGTTGGTCACGTCCATAATGACTCCGCCTTTCTGCATGGACGCGAACCCCCGCTTCAGGAGCTCGGTACCAAACCTGAGTTCCTCGAGCTTCATAGTTCTTAGATGTTAGCCGAGACCTGCCATAAAAGTAGTGTCGCAATCACAAAAAAAGAGAAAATGAGCGCCCCCATCCGGATTGCCGAACAAATATCCTTCCCTGTTCCCCTTAAAGAATGGTAGGGATCGCCTATCCGGTACATCCCAGGTTTTTCAAACATCACACCCGTACCACCGGCTATCAGGGACATGGTAATGCCGCCATTAAAACCCGGGCGTTTTTTCCTGTCTCTCCTGAAGACCATCATAGCCTGCCCGGCCGTCCCTTTCAGGCAAAACCACAGGACGAGCACCAAACCCGTCAGCCTTGCAGGGACGAAGGTAAGGATATCGTCCATACGTGCCGGGAACCACCCTAACCTTTCCCGTTCGTCACGGTATCCCAGCATCGCGTCCATGGTATTGGCCGCACGGTACAGCAGGGCACCAGGGAGCCCGAGGACGGCAAACCAGAAAAGGGGGGCGGTAATGCTGTCGGTCAGGTTTTCCGCACCCGACTCGTAGGCAGCGGAGAGGACCTGTTCCTCTGAAAGGAGCGTGGTGTTGCGCGAGACCATAATCCCGGCCTCCTCCCTTGCCCTTTCAAGGTCCGACCCCGCATACCCCTCGACGATCCGCATGTGCTCCTCAAGCGACCTCCACCCGATGCATGCCTTGAGGATAAAGGGAGCGGTGATCAAATACAGCCAGAACGGTGCACACATGCTGTACAACATGACCGGAAGAACGACGAGGAGAACCGTAATAATCCAGAAAAAGACCCCTGTAACCCTCTGTACCCGCGCAGGATACTTTTCCGGCCTTCCCCACAGGTTAATCAGCCTTCCCAGGACGGCCACGGGATGAAATACTGTCTTCGGGTCACCTGCAACACGGTCAATGACCAGAGCGAGGACAAGGATGACAACGGCAGGTATTGGGGCCACCCAGGGAATGAAAAATAAGGAAAAAGCAGTTGGGGTCATTCAGTCCCATATTCACGATTTGAAACCTTTGATCGGGTCAGGCTTCGGTATCACGTTCAGGCTCTCTGGGGAGGAGGTCAGGAATCCCGTCGTGTATCGGGTAATGAGTGTGGCATCTCGCACAGAACAGTTCTCCCTCCAGGATCTCCCCTTTTTCTTCCGCAGCAATGGTGACCTCCAGGTCACCCTTGCATACCGGACAGCAGAGGATGTCAAGGAGTGAGTGTTTCATCAGACATCCCTCATGTCTATAATCTGTGAAAGTTCCGGTCCTGTGGATATCAGCGTAACAGGTACTCCGATGTCATCCTCCGCCATGGCAAGGAAGTCCCTCGCCTTGACACTCAGCTTTGAAAAATCGGTAACTCCGAAACAGTCCTTGTCGACGCGGTCGATCCCTGTGATAGCTGCCTGCGTGCATCCATTGATCATGGCCGAGTAACGGGCCATACTGCCGTCCCACTCACCAATCCTCCGCTGGCGGTGGGTCACGGTCCCGAACTCCTGGATCCCCATGGCGTCCGAACGATCCCGGGACAGTTCGGTCGAGAAGGGGCCCTCCCCGACGCGGGTCGGATAGGCCTTGAAAACGACGATGACATCGTCTATCCTGGTTGGTCCGACTCCATTGTCCGCAGCGATCTGGGATGCTGACGTGTCCTTGCTGGTCACGAATGGATACGTTCCGTAGTAGAGGGATATTCCAAATCCCTGGGTGCCTTCAAGAAGGACGTTATCACCACGGTTAAGGGCCCCGTTAATTTCTTCAGGCACATCCACAAGAAACTGTTCCAGCTCCGGGACATCCCGCGCGAGCCTCGAGGTCCGCATGACACGGTCTGAATTTGCCGGTCCGCAACCCGAACCAGTGCTCCCGATCGTCTTTGCCAGGTGATCACTTCCCTTGTCCCTGGCAATGTGATCGGGTTCAATGATACCGCAACGCTTGTCTATGAAGGTCCGGTCCCTGACATGGACAAGGTCAATTTCATGGAGAAAAATGCGGGGATCAACCAGAACTCCCGTGCCTATCATGAGTCGTGACCGGGGATAGACAAACCCGGAGGGTACCATGCGGACCCCATAGCTCTTCTCTCCCACGAGCACTGTATGACCGGCATTCGGCCCGACCCCGCCCCTGGAGATGATTGATGGGTGATCGTGGTGTGCTATGTGTGCAACGATCTTCCCCTTTCCCTCGTCTCCGAAAAATCCGCCGACGATGATGGTACAGCTCATTCGAACCATGATACGTGGGTGGCCACCGGCAATAAACCTGCCACCCGGTATCAACCGGAAACATGGTCAGTCAATCGTACTTCATCTGGGCAGGCTGGAGGAGTAATGAGGGTATAGAGAATTCCGGGTTCCCGATCTCTAGATGGATCCGATAAACTCTCCAATCCTCAAGACCGCTTCTGCAAGATTTTCCCTCGAAACCG
>CASGHA010000032.1 GCA_949319355.1 uncultured Methanospirillaceae archaeon
CGGTGAGGAGGCTGAGTTTCCTGTTGGCAGCGACCAGGGCCGTTTCAGCCTGTTTCCGGTCAGTGATATTGACAAGGAGGGAAAGGGTCACGTTCTCACCCCGGTACATGATATCGATTGCACGGACGATCAGGTTGAGAATCCTGCCGTCCTTCCTGATGAAATCGGCCTCGTACTCCGTTATGCTCTCCGTGCCTGCGCTCCTCCGGTCCATCGCATCGAGGGCTGTCTTTTGGGAATCTGCCGTCAGGAAATCGAAGATACTCCTTCCGGTGAGTTCCTCCCTGCCGTAGCCGGATGCCTGGACCCCGGCCTCGTTGACATAGAGGATCTCTTCCCTGCGGGTGATGACGACCGGCCCGGGGGCATGGTTCACGATGGCCGAGTAACGCTCCTCGCTCTCCCGGAGAGCATCCTCCGCCCGTTTGCGGTCGGTGATATCCCGGCCGTTGACCTGGTATTCAACGACCCGACGGTCCGGTCCGAAGATAGCCTTGACCGTCCAGAGCTGCCAGTACGTTGTTCCGTCAGACCCGGTGACAACATGTTCCATCTCCCTGACTGGTTCCTCTTCCGTGAGTGAACGAAGGAAAAGATCGACCGTGTCGTAATTCTTTACCTGCATGAGTTCATGGATGGTCCTGCCGGTGAGGTCTTCAGTACCGAACCATGGTTTGAAATACGCATGGTAGGCATCATTGACAAACGTCACGGTCCCGTCCGGGGTAAACCGCGCTATCATCTCGGAATGGGCGTTCACGATCGAACGGTACCGCTCCTCGCTTGCCTGGAGTGCAGCTTCCGCCTGTATCTTGTCGGTCACGTCCCTGCCATGGAAGAGGCTTCCATGAATCCCCTCCACATCCGGGAGGTACGTGATGGATCCCTCGATAAAAATGGTCTGCCCGTTGTTCATGACGCGCCTGAACGGCGGAATCGGGACGGGCTGGTGCGGGGTCTGCCGGGCTTTCCGGCTGGCTTCGACAAGTCGTCCGAAGTCCTCCGGGTGAATGGCAAACGGAGTTCCCTTTCCGAGTGCAAGATGACCGATGACCTCTTCTGCGATATACCCGGAAAGGCGGAGGACCGAAGGGCTGACATACGTGTACCTGCCCTCCTCATCGGTGATCGTCGTAAGGTCCCCGATGTTCTCGGTAAATGCCCTGAACCGCTCCTCGGTCCTCCGGAGGGCTTCCTCAGCCTGCTTGCGCTCCGTGATGTCCCTGAATATCCCCTCGACCCCGAGAAACCTGCCGTCATCATCGAAGTATTTGTGGCTGCTGGTGATGATGGTAACAAGGGACCCATTCCTGTGTTTTAGGAGAACTTCATAATTTGTCACCGATCCTGTCTTCTCAAGTTCACGGAGGAACCCCCTGCGGTCGTCCGGGTTGGCATAGAGCGTTGTAGCGATATCCTTCCCATACAGGGACGATACCGGGGAGTACCCAAGCAGATCTGCCAGTGAAGGACTAGCGAAGAGGAGGCTTCCGGAAGCATCAGTCCGGTAGAAAACGTCCTGAATATTTTCAAGGATGGTGCGATAATCCTCTTCGCTTCTCCGGACCTTCTGCTCGCTTTTTTTCAGTTCTTCGAACTGTGTCCGGAGCTGCTCTTCCACCCCGGCAAGGTCCTCGTACGCCCTCCGCAGATCATCTTCGGCCTTGCGCCGCCCGGAGATGTCCACGAGCGATGCCACGCTGTTGTCCGTGCCAGGGATCATGCCGACGTACACGATAACATCATGGATTTTACCGGTAGCATCGACCAGGTGAGACTCATAGGTGTCCGGGACATGCTCCGGGGCTCTCCTCCGGGCGTAATGATACTCCTTCATCCTCCCTGCGTCTTCTGCACTGAAAAAGACGGTCCAGCTAAGCTTGTTCTCCTGTTCTTTCCGGGGCACGCCGGTCAGGGATTCCCAGCCGTTGTTGGCACGGAGCACCGTGGTATCGGGCCCGATGATGATGCTGGCGGCGCCGGTGAAGTCAAAGATGGTCCGGTACAGGTTCTCGGACTGCGAGAGTTCCTCCTCCACCCGTTTCCGGTCGGTGATATCCTTGCCAATTGACTGGAACTCGGTGATGCGGCCGCGATCATCAAATATGGCATGGTCGCTCCACCAGTGCCACCTGATACTGCCGTCCGGCATCGTGACGCGGTGTTCGCCCTCGCCGTCGGGGCGCTCCGGGGTGAAGGAAGAGAAGTATTGCCGGAGCCGCTTCCGGTCCTCTTCCGGCATGATGGGTATAAAGCGGTGCCCGATGACCTCGTCCCGGGAAATGCCGAAATACCGGCAGTATGCCTCGTTGACAAAAACATGGGTCCCGTCCGGCCTGAAGCGGCATATAAACTCGGTCTGGGTCTCGACGACTTCGCGGTACCGGCGTTCGCTCTCCCTGAGAGAGAGTTCGGCCCGGCGTAAATCCGTGATATCCCGGATGGACTCGATAGCCCCGACAATTTTCCCTTCCTGGTCATAAAGCGGGCTTGCTTTGCCAAGCAGGGTGACCTCGTTTCCCTTCGGGCGGGGAAGGGTTGTTTCCGCGATGAGGAGGTCCTTTTGATGAATTATGTTCGAATAGTCCCGTGAAATGACATCATCCGGTTCAAAGATAAGGTCGATAAGAATTTTCCGGCGGGTGTTGTAAAATGGCAGGGAATAGGCATAACCACCCTTCCCGAGGATATCGCGTGCAGGGACACCGGTCATCTCTTCGATCGCCCGGTTCCAGGCGATGACACAGCCGGACCGGTCTATGGCAAAGGTCGCATCGGGGAGGAAATTGATAATATCTTCAAGCCGTTTCTGGGAGTCCCTCAAGGCCTGTTCGGCTCTCCGCTTCCCGGCGGCCTGCCGTATTTTATGTGCCAGTTCGGCAAACTGCGACTTCATCTCACCCCCCTTCTGGATGTAGAAGTCAGCACCTTCGTTTAAGGCGGTGATGACGATCTCCTCACGTCCCCGACCGGTAAAGAGAATAAACGGGATATCGTTTCCTGATGCACGGACCGCCTTTAAAAAACCTATCCCGTCCATCCCAGGCATCTGGTAGTCCGCTATGATGGCGTCATAGTTCTTCTGACCGAGCAGGGTCAATGCATCTGATGCCGATAAAATGATATCAACACTGAAATGTGCATGGCGCTCCAGGAACCTTTTCCCAATATCGAGGAGGTAGGGTTCGTCATCGACATACAGGACGCGGAGCATTGAGTTCATCGTAACTGGCGACTCTCTGCGATCTTACCAATCAAGGTAGAAATAGGTTGGGATGAGTTCCTGTCCAGTCCGCAGGTTTCACAGGAATAGAATGATCTCATCAACCTCTCCTTTGGGACACCGTATTTTCCAACGTCAGGAACCTCCTGGAACCCTGCCGACTGGTCTGTCCTGGTCCGGGGTCATGGCGGGTTTTATTGATGACGCCCGGCGGGCGAGATCTCAAAAACGCATCTTCCTTGGGAGAATCGCGGTGATCAGCAGGGACAAACGGGCACAACCCGGTTGATATCCGGCCCCTTCATGTATCAGTTACCCCTTTGTACCTGGCGGTCAGCCAGGAAAGACCCCGGGACATCAATTGTTGTTGACAGAAAACCCGGCAGGTACAGAAGTACTCCATGGGGGAACCCCGCCAGTAAGTCCCCTGCGTCATTCCGGCCTGGGTTCTCTTCAGGTGGTGCAGGACGGCCCGGACAGCACCCCCAGGTCATTTCCGTATTAAGGAACACCGGGTCGCGGGGAAGATGCTAGAAATGCAAGGAACACCCATACACTCTGATAACCGTTCGTGACCACCATGGACTCGTTTGCATCAGGGTTTGCCGGGGTGGACCAGGCCTCCGACAGCCAGTCCTTTGTGAGATGCCTCGATTTCATCCACTCCCTCCCGTTCTTCCAGGAATGTAAAAGGAGGAGTTTCGGGGAGCTGGGGGTCAGGCCTGGCATGTCCGTACTCGAGGTCGGGTGTGGAAACGGTACCGATGCCCGTGTGCTTGCTGGGCTCGCAGGTCCGGAGGGTCGGGTCACCGGCATCGACGCGAGCACCACGATGCTCTCGACGGCCCGGGCCAGGGGACAGGAGCCGGGAGTCCCTGCCCCGGAATTTGTCCGGTGTGATGCCGCACACCTCCCGTTCCCTGACCTGACCTTTGGTGCCGTCCGCGAGGACCGGGTGCTCCAGCATACGAAGGACCCGGGCGACGTCATCCGTGAAATGGCCCGGGTTACCCGTCCTTCGGGGAGGGTCGTCGTCTTTGAGCCTGACTGGGAGACCCTCGCCATTTATCCCGGTGAACGCCGGGTTACCCGAAACGTCCTGAACCTCTGGTGCGACCGGTTTCCTTCGGGGTGGGCCGGCCGCTCCCTCTATGCCTCGTTCAGGGAGGCCGGGCTCGGTCACGTGACCGTGTTGCCCCTGGACCTGGTGCTTACGGACTTTTCCCTCGCGAGCAGGCTCTACGACCTTCCCACCACCCTTCGTCTCGCCGTCCGGTCCGGGGCCGTCAGCCCCAGGCAGGCAGAGAACTGGGCCCAGGAGCAGGAACAGGCGGACGCCGCCGGCCAGTTCTTCAGTTCGATGACATTCTTCCTTGTTACCGGCACAAAACAGGGTTGAATTTCGGGGCACCTCCGGAGACCTCCAAAACAAGATGACATGAACGAATAACCGGATAGAGAAGTCGGTCAGCCCAGTCAGGTGTATGGGTGAACGTCAGCGTTTCCCCTGGCCCAGTGAAAGCGGACCATAGGAAAACACGGGATGTCCTACAACGTCCCTGGTAAATGGAGAGAAATGGGCCGCTCAAGGGGGAACGACTGGCGCTGGTGGTCCCATAACTCTTTTGCATTTCTTTTCCAAGGATCTGGTATGTCGTCCATAGAGGGGTATACCGATTATATGCGTCGGGAATACTGCCATGATGTGAAGTGCCCGGTCCAGTCCCTGCTCAACAGGGAAGTGGAGAAGTCTCCTGTATATGAAGAGGTCCGGGCGATCTGTGCGTCCCATTGTCTCCACACCACCCATGAGTTCCACAAGTGGCTGATCACCAGGGGATACCTGATCGTCAGGCCGGATGAACGGTAATCCCAATGTTTTTTTCGTTGCATATCATTTAATTCCGTGAAGTGTGACCATGGTGAATACCTATCCTGACGTCGGAATCCAGAGCCGGATGAACCGGATCATCAGCCCGAAGGACAACCGGGTGGTGATGCTGGCGATCGACCACCCCTACTTCCAGGGCCCGACCACTGGCCTCCGCAACATGAGCAACACCATCCGGACCCTCATGCCCTACTGCGACTGCCTCATGACGACCCGCGGAGCGGTGCGGGCCAATATCGCACCCGGGGACCTCGGGTCAAAACCCGTCATGCTCCGGGTTTCAGGGGGAAACAGCGTCCTTTTTGACGAACTGAGCGACGAGAGGATCACCGTGGGCATCAGGGAGGCCGTCCGGATGGATGCGGCCGGGGTGGCTGTGAGCGTATTTGTCGGCTCCGCCAACCAGCAGCGGACGATCCTCAACCTCACCGATACGATCAACCAGGCCGAGGATTATGGGATCCCGGTCCTTGCGGTCACCGCTGTCGGGAAAGACATGGCCCGTGACCTGCGCTACCTGGCCCTTGCGTCCCGCATCTGCCAGGACGCGGGGGCAAGGATCGTCAAGACCTATTTCTGCGAGGAGTTTTCGAGGCTGGTCGACTCCGTCGCCCCGACCGCGGTCGTCGTCGCGGGCGGCAAGTACTCCAGTCCTCCTGACGCCCTCAAAATGGCCTTTGACTCGGTCGAGGCCGGAGCTGTCGGAGTCGACTTCGGGCGGAACATCTTCCAGGACGAGAACCCGGTAGGCATGATAAAGGCCATCGGGGCCATCGTCCACGGGAACCACACCGTGAAGGAAGCCATGGATATATATCAGGAATGCCTCCCCCGGGCGTCCAAACTGGAATAAAATTTTTCATCCCTTCGGGGTGCACTCTTTGCATATTTTTGAATGTGGACTGTTCCAGGAGAATCCATGAAAGCAGCAGTGTATTATTCGAACCGTGACATCCGCACCGAGGACGTCGAAGACCTCCCGGTCGGTCCCGGGGAGGTCAGGGTCAGGGTCATGGCCTGCGGGGTGTGCGGGTCGGACGTCATGGAATGGTACCGGATAAAGCGGGCCGGGAGGCCGGGAGGCATCGGGGCGTTCGGACATGAATGCACCGGGGTCATTGAAGGGACCGGTCCCGGCGTCAGCCCGGAATGGAAGGCCGGGGACCGGGTTGTTATGACCCACCATGTCGCATGCAACACGTGCCAGGCATGCACCCGTGGGCACACGACGGCATGCAGGACTCTCCAGACGACAAAATTCAGGCAGGGGTACGGTGCCTTTGCGGAACATGTCGTGTTGCCCCCGATAAACGTGGACCGGGGCATGTTTCACCTTCCCGGGGAGGTCTCCTTTGATGCCGGGACCTTTGTCGAACCCCTCGGGTGCGTGGTGCGGGGGCAGCGCTGGGCGCCGACCTCGGACGGACGGTCAGTCCTCGTCATAGGGGCAGGTATTACCGGACTCCTGCATATCCAGGCGGCCCGGCTGAATGGTGCGGGGTTCATCGCGGTGTCGGACATGAACCCTGAGCGGCTGGAGCTCGCCCGGAAGTTCGGGGCCGACGAGACTATCGTAGCGACCGAAGACGTCCCCGGGAGGTTCAGGGACCAGAACGACGGTCGTGGTGCAGATACCGTGGTCATGACGGCACCGGTCCCGGTATGCGTAGGGCAGTCCCTTGATGCGGTCGGACCGGGAGGAACGGTCCTGTTCTTCGCTCCAACCCGCCCGGATGTCCAGTCCGGGATCAACCTGTGGGACCTGTGGCAGAAGGAGATAACAATTACTCATTCTTATGCCGCCGATTCCCATGACCTCCTGACAGCGCTGACCTGGATCCGGCGTGGCAGGGTCAACGTGACCGATATGATAACCCATGTCCTGCCCCTGAAGGACACGGCTGAAGGATTTCTCCTTACGGCCCAGCCCCGGGACGGCAGCCTGAAAGCAATCATCCACCCGCAGGAGTGAAAAGGCCCGGGGCTGGTCCCCCCTGAAACCTCTGGAAACTGGCCAAACCTCCATTCTACTCCTTTTGAAAAATGGTTGGTATTAGGGGGGACCTCCCAGGCGGTGACCTTCTCCCGGTCGCCCCCATGGCTTAACGGGTACGTTTGGTTTTCTTTCGGGGTCCTGGTATTTCCTGACCGGTCAGAAGGGGCCCGGACGACGGTATGTCCCAGGTGCCCGTGGTCAGGGGGCCTTCACCGGGCGAGAGCGCCGGAAGGATGAAACGCAGGAATTCCCTCGTATACTGTTCGAAACTGAACCCCTCGGCCTCGATCACCTGCTTCCACTTGTCTTCCATGGACAGGATGTTCATGAAGGCGACCATGAGGTACATCGAGGTCAGGAAGGGGTCGAGGCCGGCACGGATGGTACCGTCCTCTATCCCCTCTTTGACCGCGTCCCTGAGGATCAGGCGGCAGGTGCCATACCCCTTCCCGATGTCGGCGGTGCACGGGTTTTCCCTGGAAAAGCGTTCACTCCCGTAGAAGTGGATCATCCGGAGATAATCAGGATATTCCAGGGAGAACCGGTAGTAGGCCTGGCCCATCAGGACCACCTTGACGATTCCCGGCACGTCCTTTTCCATGCACTCTATGAATTTCTTCTTCAGGAGTTCCACTCCGCGGAGGACGATGGTGGCGTACAGGGCCTCTTTGTTCTTGAAATAGAGATAGATCGTGGCCTTGTTCAGCTCGACTTCGCGGGCGATGTCCTCCATCGGGACGTCCTCGTAGCTTCGGGAAAAGAAGAGACACTCGGCTGCATCAAGGATCGCGGTCCTCCGCTGCTCCTTCTCCCTTAGTTTCCTGTCGGCTATGCCCATACTATTCCTCCTGGCACCGCCTGGCTGTACCGCATACGGGACGGGCGGTGATGGAGCGCTCCGTCCCGAGGGTCATCCGGGGAGTGGGTCTTTGCCAGTCCTTTCCCCTGAAACAAACCTGTCTTCATGTCCTTCTCTCCGGCGGGGTCATATATCTCCCCTGACCCAGGCAGTAATCAGCGCCCGTGAGATGCTCGCCCTCGTGGGAAGGAGGGGCAGGTTGTCATGGCTGAACCAGCCGGCAGCCTCGATCTCAAGGCCGTCGGTCCTGATCTCACCTCCGGCATGGTCTGCGACAAAACCGGTCATGAGCGAATCGGGAAACGGCCACGGTTCGCTCCCGAAATACCTGAGGTTGCGCACTTCAATGCCGACTTCCTCGCGGACTTCCCGGCGGACGGTCTCTTCAAGGTTCTCACCGGGTTCATTGAACCCGGCGATGAGCGAGTAGAACCCAGGCGGAGCGCCCGGGGAACGGGCGAGGAGGCCCTCATCCCCCTTTTTCACGAGCACGATGACGGCAGGGGAGATGCGGGGGTAGGTGACATTGCCGCAGGCCGGGCAGACCTTGGCCCTCTCGGTCGCGAGAGGCCGGGTCCTGGCACCGCACCGGCCACAGTAGGCGGTCGAGCGGTCATAACCAAGGACCCGCACCGCATAGGAGGCGACCGCCATCTCGCGGTCAGGGACCTTTCCGGACAGTTCCCTGACCGGCAGGGGTTCCCAGCCGCGAGGCACCATGACTCCGGAAGGGACCCCGGTTGCATAATAGACCCGGTCTCCGCAGGTACCAAGGTATACCGGTGCACCGGACGCTATTCCTGCGGGGAGCGGGTCAGGCATGAAAACCGTGCCTGAACCCTTTTTTTCCAGGTAGAACACGGATTGGTCCTGCACCAGGACCCAGCGCCGGTGTCCCGGCGGTACTTCCCCGGGTTCCGGGTAGACCGGGAAGAGGGGCCGTACGGAGTAGAACGGGTGGTGTTCCAGGGGATATTCCCATGAAGGTTTCATGACAGTCTCCGGGTTGCAGTCCGTGGAGGAGTACCTAGAGGTAGTACTCCGGCACCTTCGGTTCCCGGTACAGGGTGTTCAGCCGCTTTGAAGCTTCCATCACCAGTCCCGGTTTCATGGTCCTGGCATGCTCCGGGCACTTCTTGATGCAGGCACAGCACGTGATGCACTTTTCCTGGTCGATCACGGAGCTGTCGTCCGGGCTGATGGCACCGGTCGGGCACCCCTCCCTGCATACCCCGCATTGTGTGCACCGGTCGTCCACCGAGATGAAGTCGATCGTCCACAGGGTCGGGTCCCCCCGGTAGGGGCGCTCGCCAGGGACCTGTACCTCCGGGAGTTCCCGGACGGATGGTACGGACTGCAGTTTTTCACGAATTTTTCGTCCGAACTCCTCTGCGTGACGCAGGTCATCAGTATCGGGACGTCCCGCTGCGGTCGGGGTCTCCGGACATGAGAAGGAGTGTTCCCCGATCCAGGCCCCGCCGGCTATGGGAACTCCTCCGCATCTCACAATGATATCCTGAAGTTCAAGGAGTGCGTCCTCATAAGTCCTGTTGCCATAGACCACCACGCAGACAGCCGGGGTATTCTGTGCCTGGATGGCGTTCAGCCATCCATGGACGAGTGCCGGGACTCTCCCCATGTACACGGGGACGGCGATTACCAGGAGTTCGTTTTCACGGGCCACCAGCGGCTCTTTTCTTGCCTCCGGCGTCGTGATATCAAGATACTCCGGGGTCCCAGGTCCGATCCCCCGGGCGATTCCCTCAACAACCGCTTTTGTTGTCCCGGTCGGGGAAAAATATACCAGTTTCACTGTTCTCGTGTCCATTTCATCCGCCTTTTCGGGTATGAACGGTTTGTTCCAGGTATGCCTTTTTGTGGGCCCCTGCCTGGAAACCGTCCCTTCATAGATTTATTACATTTGGTTATAATATAACTAACGGTTATTTTATAAATATTATTTATATTTTTAATCTGCCTGCGAAAATGGCATTCAGGTCAGAACAGGAAAATTCTCGCCCGGACAGGCTCATTCCTGTTCAGCCGGAAATAAGCCCTCTTGTATTTCCGGCCTGTGCGGAGGCGCGGGGATTCTTGAAAGAACGGAGAAACGACGGTATCAGCGTCTCCAGGCCCCTTTTTAGGGCTCGTGGGTATCAGCCCAAACCGGGTGAGGGAGATCTGTCCCACCGGCCGCTGGTAGGACCCTGTCGTGGGGGGGGCAGCCGACAGACAGGGCTTACCGGATCGTCCAGCTGAAGCACGTCGCCGCACCTGTCATCATCCGTGCCGCTACCCGGGGAGAGAGGTCAGGCCGCTTGGTCGAAGAGAAGCGAGACCCTGCCAGGGTAGAATGGGACCAGTGAGGACGGGATGCGTTCCCTTTGCGACGAAGGAGAGGATTTCCCCACAGCCGTCAGAAACCTGGGAAACGTTCCCGGGAGTGGTTTAAAAGATAACCTGGTTTTAAGGGGAGGCTTTCGATAACTTCATTCTCGAATGGGTTATCATCAGCAAAATTCCCATGATGACCCCGAAAAGAATGAAACTCAGCACCCAGTCCGACGGGGTCATCACGTTATGCACGACCACATACCATGTCACCAGGACGCAGTAGGGTATGAGCAGAACCATGGTGGTGAAGAGACCCGGGTTGTACCCCTTGTTTTTCAGCTGGAAGGTAATGGCATGCTGCAGGTTGTTAATGGCAAACTGGAAGATAACTGCCGCAAACCCGATCCAGGGTACCGTATAGAAAACCGCCCCGATGATCACCCATGGCCAGATAAGCACCGGGTTGACCAGGAAAATGTAGGGTTCATTCAGGGGGACGTCCTCCCCGGTAGTGCCGGTGGCGAGAATGGTCCTGGTGTTGATGAACTGTTTGAACCCTCCCGGGGCAACGTATTCCTCGAATTCATGGATCATGATCACCGGCAGGTGCAACCAGAGGAGCCACTGGTAGATGTTCAGCCCGGGGGTTGTGAAGAAGAGGATGGCAAGGAGTGAAAATAAAACCGGGGCGGTGAAAGTACCGATTAACTGCCATGCGGTATTGAGTTTCTGGAAAAGAAGTGTTGTATTGTCAGAATCGTATTTCATGGTCATCACGGTATTGGTACTTCCGGGACCTGTTTTTCCTGTCCCATTCCTCTCCCCAGGTTTCTGTTTTTATTATCCCGGTATCTCCTGATATGGGTAACGGTTCGAATTCTCAACACGGTTTACCAGGATACTACCTCCAGGGGGGCAGAGGACCGGGTCATGGTCCCCTGGTATCGTTGAGAAGGGACTCGTCCGTCCCCCCGCCCCGCTTCCAGACCTCGCCACCGTCGATGACAAACTCGGAGCCGGTCACGAAGGCGGACTCGTCGGAGGCGAGGAAAAGGACCGGGTAGGCGAGGTCGATGGGCTCTCCCAGACGGCCGACCAGGTTGGACTCACCGAACATGGCAAGGAGTTCCTCTTTTGTCCTGCCGGCCTCGGCGGCCTTCTCAAAGGCGACATCGAGGATTGCCGTCCTGACAAAGCCGGGAAAGACCGTGTTGACCCGGATGTTGTCCTTTGCCAGTTCAATGGCCGCTACCCTTGAAAACGCCGCCACGGCACCTTTGCTCGTGCAGTAGGCCGCGTTCATGGCACTCGGGACGAAGACAATGTTCGAGGAGATGTTGATGATGGAACCGCCTTTTTTTCCATTTCGTTTCATCGCCGGGACGGCCGCCCTGGTGCCCAGGAACACGCTCTCCACGTTGGTCGCCATGACATTGCGCCATTCGGGAATCGTGGTCTCGGTGATCGGCTTCAGAAAACCGATCCCGGCATTGTTCACGAGCACGTCGAGTTTCTGGTATTCCTTCAGGGTATAGCCGATGATCGCATCCCAGGATGCCTCATCGGCCACGTCCAGCCTCCAGAAAGAAGCGATGCCGCCCTTTTCCCTGATCCCTTGTACCACTTCGTCCCCTGCATCCGCCCTTCTCGCAGCGATGACGACGGTCGCCCCTTCCTTCGCGAAAAGCTCTGCGATGCCTCTCCCGATCCCCGAGGTCGAGCCGGTCACGATACAGACCTTGCCGGAAAGACGTCCCTTGTCAGCCATATGTTCCACTGTACCTTATCCTGATTTATTCCTGGTGATTTCAGGATGCCAGGACTGCATCCCGGCCCAGACAGGACCTCTCCTGCTGGGTTTTCATCTACCTGTTTCAGGAAATTACCGGGGAGGAGAACCTCCAGGGAGGATCCGTGGGATTGCAGGACTTCGCGAAATAATTCAGGCCGCTCTCTTCACATCGCCGTGCTCATGGACGAAGGAGCTGGGCGGCTGTCCTTACAGACATGACAGGGTACGTACAACCAGTATTCTTCCTGAGATCCAACCGGCCGGATCACTATAAAGATGGAAGAGGGATCGGACTCCGGGCGCCTTCCTGTCGGGAAACGTTCCCCCTGCCTGTAAGTTTTCTGGTTACAAGGGCTCGAGTTTTACCGTATGGAAGGAAATCCTGGGCCACACCGCCTCACAGGACCCTGTCCACTCCTGGTATCCCTGCCGCGTGACCCTGAGTGAATGCTCCCCCTCCGTGGCCTTGAAAAGGTTGTTTGCAGCCTTCCGGGTTATGCCGACGGCAGCGCCGTCGAGGTAGATGGTCGCCCCGTAGGGGATGGTATTCAGGTAGAACAGGGTGGTTTTCCCACCTGGCTGCGGCTGGGTGGTGGCGGTGATATAGTTCGTCCTGGTCAGGGTGCTGGTGCCGTTGTTCCCGGTCACGGTGAGGCTGACCGTGTAAATACCGGCCTTCTGGTAGGTATGGGCGGGGTTGGGGTCGCTGGAGGTGGTGCCGTCGCCGAAGGAATAGAGGAAGGTATCAGGGCTCCCGGAGGATGACGAGGTGAATGTGACATTGAGGGGAACGGGTCCCGATACCGGGCTCCCGGTGAAGTTCGCCTTGATCTCAGTTGTCTCCGTTTTCTTGATCGCTACACTGTGGTGGTACCCGCCGGCGACCGCGAAGTAGCTGTTCCCGGACGGGACGTTGCACTGGCCGTAGCTGTTGTCTCCCCAGGCGGCAAGGGTCCCGTCAGACCGTACCGCGACCATGTGGGTGTCCCCGGCGTCGAAGGCTGAAAAGCTGTTTGTCCCCGGAATGGTGCACTGGCCGTAGGTGTTCGAGCCCCAGCAGATGAGGGACCTGTTCAGGTGCTGGGCGACGGAGTACCCGTCCCCGGCACTGATCGCAATGTAATCGTCTCCGCCCGGGACATTGCACTCACCATAGGTGTTGTCCCCCCAGGCAGCAAGCTTCCCGTAGGTCGTCACCAGGGTATGGCGCAACCCGCCGGCGAGGAAGCCATAGTTATTCGGCGAAGGGACACCGCACTGGCCGCTCGAATTGTCTCCCCAGCCGGTTACTTTTCCATTCACGGTAGCTGCGAGGCTGAACCTCCCGCCCGCCCCGAGGTTCGTGTATTCGTCGGCGGCCGGGGTATTGCACTGGCCAAAACGGTTGTCTCCCCAGCACACGACCGGGTTGGTCTCCTCGCCCAGTTCCAGCGCGAGGTTGTGGTTCCCTCCCGCAGCGAGTGCCACATAGTCGGTATAATACGGGACTTCACACTGGCCGTAGGTGTTGTCCCCCCAGGCGACGATGGTCCCGTCGGCACGGAGCGCGATATTGTGGTAGAACCCAGAATCGACGGCGACAAAATCGTTTCCTGCCGGTACATTGCACTGGCCGTAGGTGTTGTCGCCCCACGCCACGATTGAGCCGGTGGTGACTGCGCCGGCCGTACCGGCCAGGATGCTCAACAGGACCACCATAAGAAGACAGCTTCCATAACCTCTTTCAACCATGAAGACTCCCCTCGGTACGTGGCATTACACGATGCAGCTTCTTATGACTATCTCAGGACAGGCGTCCACTTTTTCCTTCGGGCCGCATGTGAGCATGAGCAGACCTGGTGGCTAAGGCGGGCTCTGAGGTCTTCAAAATCCTCCTGCCGATGGTTGTTTGCTGTTATTTCTGCTATTCTGGTTCAATCCCGCTTCGAGTTCAGCGATGTGGACCTTCAATTGTACGTTTTGTTCATATAACTCGCCAATGATGCGGTTTTGTTCTCCAATCATGGAAAAAAGAGATTGAACAGATGATGCAGGACAGATATCTTGATTTTCCTGATTCAGGAAATTAGTGACCAGAAATTTTTATTTCAACATCATTATGCAAGGATTATACAATCGGGCTGAACTGTTTCAGAATTGACACCTGTGACCCGTGATGAATCTTAGGGTGACCTGGTAGAGGAAGATTTTGCTGTCCGGCAGAGAATGTAACGTCCTGCCCTGGAGGTCCAGGAGATAAAGGCGCAACCGGGAAAAAGGCGGAAAAAGGTCCCGCCTGGCAATCCCTACTGGACTGTATAGGAAAGAGAGGCCTTGATGGGGGTGATCTTGTCATTCGGGCTGGTCTCATGCTTCAGTGCCGTGAATGAGTAGGTCCCAGGCTGCAGCACCAGGTTGTCGAGTGAACCAGACGTTGTTATTTTTCCCGAATTGGAACCCCAGTTGCTCCCCCTGAAGGTGGTCCCCCAGAGGCCGGTTGGCGACCCGTACGTAGATTCAGCCTCTTTTGAGAGACGAACTTCAAAAAATGCTCCATTCCCTGGTTTTGCTGAAGTGAAGTCATAGTCCGCCTTCAGGTTCACCCCCTTGCTCCCCTGCGGGATCGTGAACGTTACCGTTTCGTAATCGTTATTGGGTACTTTAACCATCTGGCTCCCGATGGTCAGGGTTGTCTTGGAGGTTACCATCCGCCGTTGAATTGCATCCAGGGCCGTGGTGTCCCATACTTCTTTTCCCTCCTCGACCGTCTCCGAATCGCCGGTAAACCGTACATACCCTTCCTGTTTCATGATCTTGCCCCAGTTTTCAATTGGCATGCCATTATAGGAGTCAAGGTCAGGGTCTCCTTTGTATTCTCCATTATTCTCCACCGCCATCTTCCATATATCAAAGACGTAAACTTTCCCGTCAGCGATTACGACTGGTGCGCCATGGTTCCTGTTGACGTCAGGATGGAGTCCAAACACCTCAAAAAGGTTTTTATCGCCGCTTATACTGCGGACATCCTTCACTCCGATGACCCGCATGATCGCCTGGAGGTTTTGCGTGTGCCACCCGCAGGTATAATCACCCCCGAATACCCAACGACCCGGAATATTCTTGTTCACCCATTTCCCGTTCTTCCACAGGTCCTTGGAATAGGCAGAAAATGCATATTTTGCCTTTTCAAGGTTCGACATCGTTTTGATTTCAGGATGGTTGTTGAGGAGATCTTGAGCGAATTCCTTGTACAACATCTCTGCTGTTTTGTATGGCTTCTCAGTGGCTTTCGTCCTGAACTCATCGCGATAGGCAAGAGCCGGTGCGATAAGAAGCCCAGCCACAAGCAGCGAAACGAGGACCACTGCGAGGTATTGCCGGTTAATATGAAGAAAACTCCTGCTGGTCATGCGAAAGACCTCCCTTGTGATAGGGTGTCCTGAAGGCCAGACTGATCTATTGTGATCCGGTTACTATTCATGGTGTATCCACCGTCCTGTCTGAAAGAGGGATGAACGAATTGATTATCGATTTCGCTACGGCCAGGTTCGCCTGGTACGAGTCAGGGTCGGTGACATAGTAGACGTACCATCTCTTCCCGTTGATGACAGACACCACCAGGTAGGTCTTCTGTGGGTTCCCTTTCGGTGACGTCCATGTATATGTCGAACCGATAGCAGGGTTCCCGGCCAGCGTCGTTTTTTCTGTCGAGAGCAATGTAAAATCGGTGTCATGGGATTTCAGGGAGTCCATCTGGGCCGCCTGGATACCCTCAAGGGTCAGCAGGGTCCCGGTCCTGTCTCCGTAGAAGTCGACCAGGAGGGTGTTGCCGGGTGAATAGAACGTAACCTCGTCATAGCCGGTCAGTCCTGTGACATCAGTTTTGTAGGTCCAGCCGGTCGGGTACTTCAGGGAAATGCGGTTGTCACGGTACGACTGGGCCGGCTGACTGGTCGCGGACACCATTGGTGCAGCCTGGATGACCTGGAGTGAATCGATGATCGATTTGCCGAGGGGGAGAGACGCCGGGAACGAGCTGGGTGGGCTTTCTGTGAAATACGCAATATATGCCCGGTTACCGATAACTGACACCACTGCATAGGTTTCCTGTTGGTTTCCGCCAGGATCTGTCCACGTATAGGTGGTGGCTAACGCAGGGTTTCCGGCAAGGGTCGCCTGTTCCCTCGAGACCAGGTAGAAGTTAGTATACTTTGCCCAACTGGCCATTTGTGATGCCTGGTGGTCATCGAGTGTTGCCGCGGTATCAGTTTTTCCGCTGTAGACCCAGACAATCCCATTTTCTGAACTTAGCGACACCACATCATAACTGGCCGATCCCAGTGTCTCCTTCTGAATGTTCCAGTTGGCCGGGTATTTCAGGGAAATGCGGCTGTCCTGGTAAGACTGGGTCAGCAGGCCGTCCGGGGATGAGAACCCCATGGGCCGGGCCGTCGCCACGGTTGTGGTGCTTCCCGCAGGGTAGCCTGATGCGGGACGCGTTGTCGGAGGCTGTGTCTTTGCATTCGTACACACCTTTTCCATTGAGTCCAGGCTCTGCCTGATGGCAAGGTTGGAAGGTTCAAGCTCGCTGGCCATGGTGTATGCCGAGACCGCCTCCTGGCACCTGCCTAGGTTCGCCAGGCAATAGCCCTTGTTTGACCAG
>CASGHA010000033.1 GCA_949319355.1 uncultured Methanospirillaceae archaeon
CAGATCGACGACCCGGTATATGCAAAGGAAATTTTTGAGAAGCTTATGGGTGATGAGGTCGCACCCCGCCGGGACTTCATCAGGCGTCATGCAAAGGAGGTAACGAACCTTGACATCTGAAGGCCCCGGTCCTGCTGAAAATGTCGATGAAGAAAAACGGGTGATCCCTGTCCTCATTGAAGAGGAGATGAAGACCTCCTATATCGACTATGCGATGAGCGTGATCATCGGTAGGGCTATTCCTGATGCCCGGGACGGCCTGAAACCTGTTCACCGCAGGACTCTCTACGCGATGTGGGAGGAGGGCAACACCAGTGACAAACCATACCGGAAGAGTGCCAAGGCAGTTGCCGCAACGATGGGGAACTATCACCCCCATGGTGATACAGCCATTTACGACACCCTTGTCAAGATGGCCCAGCCGTTCAACTACCGGGCTATGCTGGTTGATGGGCAGGGTAATTTTGGATCCATCGATGGCGATGCCGCTGCTGCGATGCGTTACACCGAGGCACGGCTGACGAGGTATGCGGAAGAACTGTTGGAAGACATAGAAAAGGACACGGTCAGGTTCACACCGAACTTTGACGGCTCGAGAAACGAGCCTGAGGTCCTGCCGGCAAAAATCCCGAACCTCCTTATCAACGGTTCATCAGGTATTGCGGTCGGGATGGCCACCAATATGCTGCCCCACAACCTCTGCGAGGTCTGTGAGGCAGTCGCCCATTTCATCGACCACCCTGAAGCGACGGTCCCGGAACTGATGCAGTACATCCCGGGTCCTGACTTTCCGACCGGAGGCGTCATCACCGGTAACGAGGGGATCCTTGCAGCATATGAAACAGGTCAGGGGAAGGTGGTCTGCCGTGGAGTTGCCGATATAGAGGACCCGGACGGGAAGGTCCCGAAGATTATCATCACGGAGATCCCGTACCAGGTCAACAAGGCCCGCCTGATCGAACATATCGCTGAAATGGTCAAGGACAAGCGAATCGAGGGAATTAGTGACCTGCGGGACGAGTCCGACAAGGAAGGTATGAGGGTTGTCATAGAGTGCAGGAAAGGGGCATATCCCAACGTTATCCTGAACCAACTCTACAAGCATACCGCGCTTGAGTCAAGTTACGGTATCATCAACCTTGCCATCGTCGATCAGCAGGCTAAGATCCTGGGTCTCCGGGGGCTCATGGGCGAGTTCGTAAACCACCGGATAGTGGTGGTCAGGCATAGGACCGAGTTCGAGCTGAAAAAGGCGGAGGAACGGATCCATATCCTCCTCGGGCTCCTCATCGCCCTCGATAGGATCGATGAGGTCATCGCTACTATCCGGGCCTCTGAATCAGGGGAAACCGCCAGGGAAGCCCTGATAACAAAATTCGAACTTACTGAAAAGCAGGCCGAGGCCATCCTCCAGATGCAGCTCCGCCGGCTCGCAGCCCTTGAACAGACCAAGATACGTGACGAACGTGACGCTCTCGAGAAAGAGGCAGCCAGGCTCCGTGAAATCCTTTCTGACGAGAAAAACATCAGGGCCGTGATCCGTGAAGAGATCATTGACGTGTCGTCGAGGTTTGCCGACAAGAGACGCACACAGATCACCGGCGAATCGATCCTCCTCGACCGCGAGGACCTTATCGAAGACAAGCCTGTCCTTGTCTCAATCACTACCCAGAACTATATCAAACGGATTGACCTTGACACCTATCGCCAGCAGCGGCGTGGGGGCAAGGGGATTGCCGGGATGGCTACCAAGGACGAGGATGCTGTTGATAATGTCTTTGTCGCCGCCATGCATGACTACCTGCTCTGCTTCACCGACGCAGGACGCCTGTACTGGCTGAAGGTGTATGACGTGCCTGAGGGGTCCCGGACAGCGAAGGGCAAGCCCATCGTCAACCTCCTCAATATCCAGGAGGAGCTCGTAACGGCGATCATTCCCCTCAGGGAATTCCGGACCGACCACTTTATCCTGTTCGCGACCCGGAGCGGACAGGTGGTAAAGGTCCCCCTCGACGAGTTTTCGCGTCCGAGAACATCGGGGATCAATGCGATCAAGCTCCGTGAGGGCGACACCCTTGTCGATGTCCGCCAGACCGATGGCACGATGGATCTCATCCTCACGACCAGGAAAGGCCAGAGCCTCAGGTTCCATGAACAGTCGGTCCGTCCTGTGGGCCGCGGTGCTATGGGTGTAAGGGGGATCAAGTTGCGGTCCGGAGACCTCCTCCAGGTCGTGACGGTTATCAGGCCAGGGCACCTCCTCCTCACGGTAACTGCACGGGGTTATGGGAAACGGACAGAGTTCGATGAGTTCCGCGGTCACGGTCGCGGGACAATGGGGGTGCGAAACATCCTGACGGACCGTGGTGGTGATGAGGTCGTTACGACCCGGTCGGTAGAAGACGATGATGAGATCATCCTGATGTCTGCCTCCGGAAATGTCATGAGGACAAAGGTTTCAGATATATCCGTCCAGAAACGCAGCACCAGAGGAGTCAGGGTCATGGCCCTCAATGAAGGTGACAGGCTTATCGGCCTCGCCGTTCTGAAGAAGGAGACAGAGCCCGGGATCCAGGATGACCTGGAACCCCTGTCTGTGGACCGGGAACAATAATTCCTTTTTTTCCACAATCAAATCACGCTGCATAAAGGTTTATTTTCAGTACCTGCGGGAGGACAGTGCGTGAATCATCCCGGGTGGCTCTTGTCCAAAACGCAGGTTTCATTCCCTTCGTTCAAGGATGGAAGCAGGTATCGTCTGCATATCTGGTTCTGTTCCTGCTGACATCAGAGCGACAGTATATGGGGCGCCTTCCCGGGGCTTTTTGGTGATACGTAAGGCGAAAGGGATGGTTGTGGTGAGCGGTGTACCGGGGCATTTTTTATTGTGAGAAAACATGATGGTTATATGATCTACAATCAGGACCCGCCGGGGGCGCTTCTCCCACCCGCCATCTGCCGGTTTTTTTGTCCTGCAACCACCCAGCCAGGCGCACATGTCTCAGGAAGATCAGGTTACGGGCAGCATCCTGCTCATGGATGACGAGGAGCCAATCCTTGACGTAATGGAAAAACTTCTTATACGTAAAGGATTTACCGTTTCTACGGTCCGCGACGGAAAGGAGGCGGTTTCGATGTACAAGCGTTCTTTCGAAACAGGAAAGAGGTTTGATGTCGTCGTCATGGACCTCACGATCCCGGGGGGTATGGGTGGAAAGGAGGCCATCCAGGAATTAAAAGCGCTTGACCCCAATGTTCTAGCGGTAGCATCGAGCGGCTTTTCAAATGACCCCATCATGTCAGACCCCGCAGCCTATGGTTTTTCTGCAATCCTGCCAAAGCCCTACAATATCCGTGACCTTATAGAGCTGGTAAGGTCGCTGATTCTCCAGAACCGCAAGGAATGATGAGATCCGGAAAATGTTCCGCAAGTCAGTGAAAGTTACCACGAGAGGCGAGGGGGACATCGTGGACATCACACCCATCGTACGGTCGGTCGTTCAGGAAAGCGGGCATGCCGATGGAATCGCCCATATTTTCATATCCGGCTCAACAGCTGCCGTTACAACCATCGAGTACGAGCCGGGCGCCCTTAATGACCTCAGGCGGGCGCTTTCTGCCATGGCACCGGCAGACCAGCCGTACATGCACGATTCCCGGTGGGGAGATGGAAACGGCCGGTCCCATGTCAGGGCATCGTTAATCGGCCCCTCCTTGTCGGTCCCCATCGCCGATGGTGACCTTGCGACGGGGACGTGGCAGCAGATAGTCCTGCTGGAGCTTGATATCCGGTCTTCCCGGGAGCGCACCCTGGTAATAAGCATTCTGTAAAGATTGTCCGGGATCACTGCTGCTGCCGGGCCAGAACGGCAGGGTTCCCAGGGAGGGTGCCGGCCTTCCTTAGAAAGAGGTGAAAATCCTTTTTCAGTCGAGAGGAACCGATTCAAGTTGTGAGACGAGTTCCCAGATCCTGGTCCTTGCGTGGATGGGCATGTTGGGGTCGTTGCTGATCTCGTCGATCTTGGATATTGCCTCTGCAGCCCTGAAACCTACTGGTTTGCCGTCTTTTAAAAGCAGTGCGCGGGTTTCATCGGCGACACGACGGATATTTCTGGGTATTGTTGAGTCATCCATGATTTGCTGAAGCATCAGGATGCAGTTTTCAATCGTTTTCTCGGGGTCGGACATCATATCAACTCTGTCAAGAGGTTGTTCTATATTACTTATACCGCGGATTTAAATAATTATAGAAAAATATCCGGCAGGCACTATGGCGAAACCCGACGAGATTATGGCAGAGCAGCTCCTGAAAGGTGGAAAAATGCTTGCAAAATCATGTAAAAATTGCGGGAACCCCCTCTTTGAGGTCAAGGGAGAGACCACCTGCGTGGTCTGTGCAAGCGGCCCCGTCCAGACTGAGGTTCACCCGGAACCTTTGGTATCCACTCCTTCCCCGGATCAGGGAAACCGCACTGTGGTACCCGATACCCTCGCTAAGGCCATTGGTGGGGCAGTTACTGTTCTGTGTGAGCGGGCTGCAAGGGATCCTAACCCTGCAAACAGTCTGCAGCTTATGCAGGCGGTCGAATGCGGGGTCCGTGCCCTTCAGGTACTTCGTGAGTAGGGTTTCCTTGTAAGTTCGACAAGGCTTTTCGCCTTTTTTTCCCCTATCCCCGGTACTTCCCGGAGGGACTCATCGTCGGCGTCAATGACCCCCTGGACCGTCCCAAAATGGCTGAGGAGTTCACGGGCCTGTTTTAATCCGATATCAGGCAGGGAACTGATGATGTACTCCTGCTGTTCCGAATGATTCCGGTGGCCTTTGTGTGCGTGGTGTGACCGTTCGGAATGCCCGGACTCCTCTCTCCGGGCGATAACCATGAGGAACTCTGCCGTTTCCCTCGCGTTCGTGCTGAAGAGGATGCCCATCCCGAGGTCGACGGCTGCTGAGACCAGCGCCCCCCGGATTGCATTCGGGTGGATATTTCTCTCGTCAAAGAGCGGTCCACCCTCGATAATAAGGACCGGTCGCGGTGCCGACCGGGAGACCTCGCGGAGCTGCCCGATGAGGTCCCTCTCGACAAGGCTTGCCACGAAATCCCTGCTTGTCTTCCGCTCTACAAGGATACGGTCACCGATTGCGTAATCTCCTGACTCAAGCCTCTGAACCGTCACTCTGACCCCAAGATCAGAAAGTGCTTCCGGGACTCCCGATGCAAGTTCACGGTCATCGACCACGACCGTCACCCCCTCGAAGGAATCAATGCGTGCCTGCCGGGTCTGCAGCAGGGAATTCTGTTCTTCGGGGGCCGGCTTTGCCGATATCCTCCGGCTCATGCCGGCGATTCCCGAGTGCATGGACCGCTCCCTCGCGTTGCTGACAAACCTGAATGCCTCGTCGCTCGTCCCCCTGGTGCTCAGGACGATGATCCTGCCTGCACCACTCCTGCCGGTCCTCCCCTTGCGCTGAATACTCCGGATCTCTGACGGGACAGGCTCGAAAAAAACGACGAGGTCTGTTGACGGGACGTCAAGGCCCTCCTCGCCCACGGACGTCGCGACAAGCACTTTAAACTCCCCTTCCCGGAACCGCGTGAGTGTCGCTATCTGTTTTTTCTGCGAAAGGCCCTTATCGGCATCCCTCGTAGCCTGGCCGACGAACCGTTCGGCATGGATGCCATGCCGGGCAAGGGTATCCACTATCACTGAAACGGTGTCACGATAGGTGGCAAAGATGATGATACGACTTTCCGGCTGGGTCTCGAGCTGGCCGGCAATTATCTCCGGCAGGACGGCGTACTTCGGGTGGAGTTCCTGTTCCCAGGTCCTGGAGAGGGCAAGGAGCGATGTGAAACCCGGGTCGCGGGCGAGCCGCTGGCTTGCTTTTGAGCCGGTTCCAGAGCTGGCTTCGGTTTCAAGGCGGGCCAGGTACGTTGCCAGGACGCTTGTGCCCTGGGACTCGGCAAGGCTTACCGCGTGCTTGAGTTTCATAATCTCGGCGTAGATACTCGCCCCGGTATAGCCGTTCGGGTCCCGCGACCGTATCCGTTCCTGGACCTGTTCGTTCAATCCTGAAAGCGACTTCATTGAAAGAGTCTGGCGGGGCGGGACTTCAAATCCAAGCCTTTTTATCCCTTCTATCCGTGAATCGAGGAGATCTGATAAGGAGGCTACCGCTCTCTGGAGTTCGGCGGGCAGCTGCAGCGGGATGACCTCGAGGTCCCGCTCATGGATATAGGGGGTGACATCCGGGTCGTGCTCAGTCCGTGTCTCCACGATCCCGACGCCGAGTGTTGTGCAGATCTCGGCAATTTTTTCGCTCGTCCCGCCTGGTGAGGCGGTCATCCCCAGGATAAGCGGGTTCTTTGCGGTGTCCCGGTAACGTCCGGCGATAAAGGTATAGGCATAATTCCCGACCGCACGGTGACACTCGTCGACGACGAGGAGGGATACGTCTTCCAGAGAGTATTCGCCCGAGATAAGGTCGTTCTTGATGACCTGGGGAGTTGCACAGACGACCCGTGCCGTTTTCCAGAGTTCCCCACGTTCCTTCCTGTTGTTATCCCCGGTAAAAAAGGCAAACAATCCGCTTTCCTGATCTGTCCCGGGAAAGACCAGCAGCCGTTCAAAGTACCTGAGATGCTGTTCGACGAGCGGTTTCGTGGGGGCCAGGACAAGGACCTTTCCCCCTGAGTTGAGGAGACGTGAAGCGGCAACAATCAGGGCGATGGCGGTCTTTCCAAGCCCCGTAGGGATAACAACCAGGGTATGGCCCTCGAGGGCGTGCATCGCGATGGCGAGCTGGTACTGACGCGACTCAACGGCGTCCCTCCTGATGTACGGATGGGTGATGAAGGTCATACCATGGACGAAAACGTCCGCATACCTGATATCAGGTCGTTGATTGTGCTGTTCAGGTCGGAAACCGCAACCCGCACCTGTTTCATCGAATCACGGTCTCTGAGAGTGACGGTCCCGGTTTCCTTCGTATCATAATCTATGGTGACGGCAAACGGTGTCCCGACTTCGTCCTGCCTCCGGTATCTCCTTCCTATCGCTCCAGAATCGTCATATTCGGCCATAATGCCCTTTTCCTGGAGTTTTTTCGTGATATCGAGGGCTATCGTGTCCAGGCCGTCCCGTGTCATGAGGGGCAGGATAGCGACCTGGATCGGGGCGACCGCAGCAGGCAGTCTCATGACCTTTCTTACTTCGCCGTCGGCTTCATCCTCGTCGTACCGCTGTTCGAGGACGGCGTATATCATGCGGTCGATCCCGTAGCTCGGCTCGATGACATGGGGCGTGACCTCGACGCCCTGCACCTCGACCACCTCATCCCGTACTTCATAGCAGTCCGGAGGGATGACGAGATCCTGACCATCGAGGCGTATGTTTGCCCCATCCTCGCTGAATGTGGCTTTTTCAAGAGCATCGGCGACTGCCTTGGCCTTGTCCCTGAACCGCGGGCCGAGGAGCCCCATCCTGGCAACGACCCTGCGGTGTTCCTCCCTGCGGGGCTCGGGATACTGGATGAACACGGTCAGCGGCTGGCCGCTTTCACCGGAGTGTGCCTTGAGATCATAATCGGTCCTGTCTGCGATCCCCACGGTCTCGACCCACCCGAACCTGTCAGAGAAACATTCCGCGTCCCAGCAGTCAGCGGCATAGTGGGCCAGCTCGTCGGGGAGGTGCTGCCTGAACCTGAGCCGTTCGGGCCTGACACCGATCTTCACCAGGAGTTCGTGGGTGAGGGCAAGGTAATAGGCGACATACTCATTGGCGACGATACCGTCCCTGACCGCATCGCCCATGGTCATCATGAGGGGGGGGTCACCCTTCTGCTGTTGTACTGACGAGAGCAGGGGAAATGCATACTCACGGTAACGGCTGAAATTGGGGTGCTGTTTCTGCGCGGGATGCACAAATATTTCAGCTTCGGCCTGGGTGAACTCACGGAGGCGGATCATCCCCTGCCTCGGTGATATCTCGTTCCTGTATGACTTGCCGATCTGGACGGCTCCGAAGGGAAGTTTGTCCCGGTAGAAGCGGAGGAGGCGGGGGAAGTCTGTGAACATCCCCTGGGCGGTCTCCGGGCGGAGGTACCCGACTCTCTGCGAGCCCGGACCTATCATGGTCCTGAACATCAGGTTGAACTGGAAGACGTTTACCTCACCGAGGACCTTGCCACAGGCAGGGCACGGCAATCCGCTGATGGCTGAAGATAGTGCGTCCTCTTTCATGGTCGAGGCCCCGTTCACCCCTCCACCCTCGGCGACGTGGTCGGCCCTCAGGTACTCGTTGCAGTGGGGGCACTGGCACATCTTGTCTGAAAAACCCTTGACATGCCCTGACGCGATAAAGATTGCTTCCTGGCCAATGGTCGGACACTCGATTTCGTAGCAGCCCTCCATGATGACATAGAACTGCCGCCAGATCTGTTCGATACGGCGTTTCAACATCGAGCCAAGAGGACCATAATCAATGAACCCGGCGACGGACCCGTAAATCTCCGAGGTAGGCCATACATAGCCCCTCCGCTTCGCCAGCTCCATGACCTTCTCGTAAACGTCACTCATGAATTCTCACGCGGTTCCTATGATATCAGCGGCCGAGCTCAAAGGTCTTTCATTCCCTTGGGGTGTCCGTGGATTCTGCTCACCATATGAGCTGAGCATAATCCTCCCGTCTCGCGATGCACGGATCTCCACCATACATCTGCCTAAATGTGATACTGTCAAGAAGATCCAGAATCAGGGCTCGTTCACTGTATGAAGAACGGACAGGAACAATATCATTAAATAAAACCGCGGGTATGTATATCGGTATCCGTATCGTTGAGGAACTCCATGGCAGACGATAATCGCAAAAAACAGTTATTTCAACTTTTCACCAACATTACCAGCAAAACGAAGATCGTGGAGCCGATGAAAAAGATCCATGGATCCCTTCGCGACCGGGATGCGGTCGAACGGGAAATATCCCTGATCATGAGGGAAATCATCGATCAGGGCTATTTCAAGACCAAACTCCGGCCAATCCAGCTGGCCAAGCTCGTATCGATGTATTATGGAGGCAAGAACGATACCGAGATAGCCCGCGAACTTGGTGATGAGAAGTTGTCAAAGACGGTGGCACGTGCCCGTGTCAGGCTGAAACTCTTCCGCGAGCTTGACTTCAAGATGCCGTTCGATCGTGACAAGATGGAGGAGCTCGTCACCTCCGGCAAGACAATGAAGGAGGTCAGCGAGGAGCTGGGGGTTAGCCCCTCAACCCTCCGCGAGTACCGGCATGTCATCGAAGCCCAGGACGACCCGGTCATCGACCACTATATCGAAAGGATACGTGACGTCATGGAGGACCGGGACCTGACGGAGCAGATGACCCGGAGTGCCACGCGTGACGGGCTTGGAGACTCGATAGACATAACCGAGGCCGAGCTCATTGACGTCACCTGATTTTTTTCGGGACCGGTATGTTGAGAATACCTGAAGAAGACACGAAAAACCCTGACCCGGCATGAAGATTACGTGGCTTGGCCATTCCTGTACCTATATCGAAGGCTCGAAAAAAGTCCTGATTGACCCGTTCACCGGAGGACTGCCCCTTCCCACGGGTGCAGACCTCGTTGCCGTTACCCATGGCCATGCAGACCACATGGGTGATGCTGCCGGTCTTGGCATTCCTGTCATCGCTATCAACGAGATCGCCAAGTATCTTGCCTCCAGGGGCGTCCAGGCGGTTGGCATGAATATCGGCGGGACCGTCACCGAGATGGGGGTGTCATTCACGATGACCCAGGCGGTCCACAGTGCATGGCTCGAGGAGGCAGGGTGCGGCTTCGCAGGCGGAGGAGCGGCAGGCTATGTGATAGGGATGGACGGGGTCAGGATATACCACTCCGGGGACACCGCGCTTTTCTCAGACATGAAACTCGTAAACCAGATCTACCATCCCCACATCGCCCTCATTCCTATCGGTGGGAAGTTCACGATGGGGCCCGGGGAGGCGATGGTCGCAGCCCAGTATATCGGGGCCCCCTGGGTCATCCCGATCCATTACGACACCTGGGACCCGATCAGGCAGGACGCGGCCGAATTCAAGGCTGCGGTCGAACGGACGACCCGGATGAAGGTCCTTGCTTTGAGACCCGGAGGGTCGGTGCAGGTCTCTCCTGGTGAAAACGGGACAATCATGGTCGAAACGGAGTGATCAGATGAAACGGCACGGTATCCTTCTCTCCCTTCCCGCAGTCATCCTTGTATTTTCCTGTGTATTCATTTCTGCATGCACGACAGCGCCGGTCGCGAACAACACTCCTCCTCATGGAGCAGGCGGGTATGGCGGGGCATGGGTCCAGGACAACCCTGAGCCTGCTTTCCTCCTGACCCTGTCGGACGGAGGAGCGGCGACGGTCGAGCTCGTGAGCCGGGCTGAAGATGCGAAAGAGACGGTTACCAACCACCTCGAGAAAGGGGGATGGACTGAGACCGGACCTGGAGTCGTCCTCGTTACCTACCAGGCACCGGTATCAGGCGAACCCCGTTCGTTGGAGGTCAGGTTCACCGACGACAAAGGGGTCGTTGAGCGATTAACCGGCGTGAACGGGACCGAGCTCATGAACACCAGCACACCGGACGATAAGAAGATCCACCTTGTCCGCAGGGACCCCGGTTCTATCAAGCTCCCGAACGCGGTCTGATCAGGTGACGAGAAACCTGGGCCCCCTTCTTTTTTTTGGATAGTCGTGCAATTCCCCACCAGCTGCACTCCCATAGGACTAAATGAATTGACGTTGTAGACTAGATTAAGAAAAGGACGGTTTTTTCGATGGTAAAACTGACAGATGAAATCAAGGAATCGCTTTCCGGGACGAAGACGGTGTTCCTCGCGACATCATCAAAAGACGGTACGCCGAACGTTGTCCCGATAGGGGCATTCAGGATCCTGGATGACGAAACGCTCCTCATTTCAGACCAGTTTTTCAACAAAACCCTCCAGAACATGAAGGATAACCCGAAGGCGGCCATATCCTATTGGGGAGAAAAAGGCGGGTTCCAGATCAAGGGATCGGTCACTATCCACACGGATGACGAGGTCTTTATAAAGGACGTGGCATGGATGAAGGAGGTCAGGCCGAACCTGACTCCCAAGTCTGCCATTATCATGAAGATTTCGGCGGTTTACTCCATAAAACCCGGGGCAGATGCAGGGAAGAAAATACTCTGACCCCGCTCACGACGCGGTGGTGGGATTAAATAAGACTGATTTATTTTTATTTAAATTTTAAAATAATTTTAGGAAAGGTTTTAACCGCAACCCAGTTAGAAGTCAGTCATCACCCTGAACTGGTCAATCTCTTCCCTGTTCAGTGCGGTGAGGAACTCCTCTGCGGCATGCCTGATGTCCTTGCTCGCCGTGATCGCCCGTCCGACAACGAGGATATCAGCCCCTGACGCAACTGCGTCCCCGACGACATTGACCTTGATGCCACCTGCGGTCGCCACGAGGAGTTTCCCGCCAGCCGCCTTCTTCATGGCCTTGATGTTACCCCAGGCGTGCTCGGTGTCATCCGTGTCGATTGCCCGGTGGAGTTCGACGATGTCGGGCTTGACTGCGAGGCTTTTCACGAGGGCGACCGGGTCCTTCACGTTGAGCATGTCGATGACCGAGTAGATGCCGGTCTTGCGTGCCTCGGCTATGGCTTTCTCCATGGTCGGGACGGGAGCGAGGCCCGAGATCACGACGGCATCAGCCGAAGCGTCGGCGGCCATCCGGGCCTCGAGGTTCCCGGTGTCCAGGATCTTGAGGTCGGCAATGATAAACGCGTTTTTGCGGAGGTTCCTAATCTCGGAGAGGACTGAAAGGCCGAAACGCTTGATGAGCGGGGTACCAGCTTCTATGATCAGGTGGTCGTTGTCCGGGAGCTCCCTGAGGACAGCGGCCACCCTCTTCATATCGACGAGGTCGAGGGCGACCTGGAGATAGGGCGGGTCGAAGAGCCGCTGGACCTTGAAGCCCATGACGGCATGCGCAGCCCGGTCCTTCTCGTGGAGGAGGGTCTTCTTGTCAGGGAACTTTTCGAACGCCCTGTTGATGGCCAGTTTCGTGGCACCGTAGTTGTACCGGTAGATCCGGTTGTAGTCCTTTGCATCCGGGTGGAGGTAGGCACTTGCCACGACAACGAGTTCCTCGATGTCGGTGTCCTTGAAGACACCCTCCTCGACACAGTCCGCGACCGCCTTGGCGACCGCCGCCTGGACCGGCCCGAACATGGCATTCACCTGTGCCGTCTGCTTCAGGGTCACCTTTGGGACGACCGCTGTTGCAGGTTTTGCAAGCAGGTTCGGCCGGACGACCGCCAGGAGCGGGGTGTGACCTGCCGACAGCTGGGTGAGTGCGTTTGCAAATGCCATTCCGACCGGGCCTTCCTTGTTGCCAATGAGAAGGTCGATATGTGCGAGTTCCGGGCCGTCGCCCATGAGTGCTTCGCCGATGAGGTACATGAGGATCCCTGTAGTTCCCTTTCAGGTATGGGACTGCTGTTACATAAGCATCGTTATGACCGGGCAGACCGGAGGCACGGAAATGGGAGACGGGCTGTTGCTATCCGGTCACAAAGTCCTTCAGAAACGTGGGGTCGGTGAGATTTGAACTCACGATCGACGGGTCTCTCCGATATGCATCAGTGCTCCAACGGGTCATCATCATGTCAGCAGACCCGTTTTTCATCATCGCACGAGAACGCAAAGACCGCTGGAGCCCGTCGCCATGCCGGACTAGGCCACGACCCCGTTCAGATGCCGGAATATAGTCTTCCTCCCCTGGGCATTAATGGTTTTGTTTTTGGATGACCGGCGCTCACTATATGAACGTTCGGCTCCAAAACTCTAGCGATGGCTCAACTGAGCTATGACTGCGGAATTTCGTCTTATCCCCTCCTTGGGATGACGATCGGTGAGATGTTCGATACCATAGCATCGAAGTACCCGTCAAACGATGCGGTTGTCTCGGCCCACCAGGATATCAGGTGGACCTACGGGGAGTTCCGCAAGAAAACCGACGATATCGCCCGTGGCCTGATGGCGCTCGGGGTCGAGAAGGGTGACCGTGTCGGGATCTGGGCCATGAACTATGCCGAATGGATCGCCATACAGGTCGCAACCGCCAAGATAGGTGCCATCCTCGTCAACATCAACCCTGCATACCGGACCTACGAGCTCGAGTTCGTCCTCAAGCAGGCCGAGATCAGCACACTCCTCGTCCAGGGGCGGTTCAAGACGTCTGACTACGTCGGAATGTTCTACGAAGCATGCCCCGGGGCATACGAGGCCCGTCCGGGCCGAATCGCGAGTGAAAAGTTCCCGTTCCTGAAAAATGCAATATTTATCGGGGATATCCCGTACAACGGCATGTTCGTATGGGACGATCTCTTCGAGCGCAGCAGGGAGATTTCCCGGGACGAGCTCGTCGAGCGCCAGTCAGGACTTTCATTCGACGATGCCATCAATATCCAGTACACGAGCGGGACGACCGGGTTTCCAAAAGGGGTCGTCCTTTCCCACCACGGGGTCCTGAACAACGGCTACATCATCGGCGAAGGCATGAAGTTTACCGAAAAGGACCGCCTCTGCATTCCCGTCCCGTTCTACCATTGTTTTGGCATGGTTCGCTCAAACCTCGCTTCAATGACCCACGGGACGGGGATGGTCATCCCGGCCCCGGTCGTGTCCGCCGAGGTTGTCCTGTAGACCGTCCAGAGGGAGAGATGCACCGCTCTCCACGGTGTCCCCACCATGTTCATCGCCGAGCTCGCCCACCCCGACTTTGACTACTATGACCTCCGGTCCCTCAGGACGGGTATCATGGCCGGCTCACCCTGCCCCATCGAGGTCATGAAACAGGTCAACAGGAAGATGAACATGGACGACATCGTCATCGTATACGGCCAGACCGAGACCTCTCCGGGAGTTACGATGACTACGACGCTTGACCCGCTTGAACGCCGGGTGTCCACGGTCGGACGGGTGTTCCCCCACACCGAGATCAAGATCGTGGACCCCAAGAACGGGCAGATCCTTCCGCGCGGAGAGGTCGGCGAGATCTGTGCCCGCGGGTACTGCGTCATGAAGTGCTACTACAACAACCCGTCGGCGACCCATGCGACCAAGGACTCCCAGGGATGGAACCACACCGGAGACCTCGGGACGATTGACGAGGAAGGGTACGTTAAGATTGTGGGGAGACTCAAGGACATGGTTATCCGGGGGGGGGAGAACATCTACCCGAGGGAGATAGAGGAGTTCCTGCACCACCACCCGTCGGTCGCCGATGTCTATGTCATCGGGGTCCCTGATGTGAAGTACGGAGAGGAGCTCATGGCATGGGTGAAGGTCCAGGACGGGGCCTCACTGACCGAGGACGAGCTCAAGGAATACTGCAGGGGCAAGATTGCCCACTTCAAGGTCCCCCGGTATATCAAGTTTGTATCAGATTTTCCCATAACGGTAAGCGGCAAGATCCAGAAGTTCAAGATGCGGGAGCAGGCCATATCAGAGCTCCACCTCGAAGATGTCGAAAAAATAGAAACGGCGTGAATTCGCCATTTTTCTGATTTTATCCCTATACCCGCCCAGGGATTACTGTCCTGCCGGGTGCCGGCGTTCAGGCTTCACGGGCTCTTGCGACCAGGTCAGACGAGGCCTTTCGTGCCCCGGTAATCACCTCATCTGCACCAGGGACGTGGCCATCGTGCATCAGGACCCTGCCGTCGCAGATCGTGGTTGAAACGGCATTTCCGCTGCAGGCATAAACCATGTTTGATTCTAGGTTGTGGCAGGGGGTGTTGCACACGTCACGGGCACTGATGATGATAAGGTCTGCGGGTCTTCCTGTCTCAACCGCTCCTGAGGGGATGCCAAGGGCCTTCGCTCCGTTTCGAGTGGCCATCCGTACCGCTTCGGGGGCAGGAAGGACCGTAGGGCTGTCCCAGGCGAATTTCTGGAGGAGCGCGGCGGTCTTCGCCTCCTCGAGGAGGTCAAGGTTGTTGTTCGAGGCACAGCCATCGGTCCCGAGGGAAACGTTGACGCCGGCCCCAGCAAGGTCCGGGTACGGCATAGCCCTTCCTACCGCGAGCTTCATGTTCGAAGCCGGGTTGTGGGAGACGGAAACTCCCCTCGATGCGAACAGCCGGCACTCACCGGCATCAAGCCAGCAGCCATGGGCCGCGACCGTCCTGTGGGTCAGGACTCCGCATCTGTCAAGGAGGGCCGGGGGGCGCATGCCATGAGCCTTCATACAGTCCTCGACCTCGGTCTTCGTCTCGCTCACGTGGATATGGATACCGGTTTTCTGCTCGGCCGCAAACCCGGCGCACCAGGACAGGCCCTCGGGCGAAACCGTGTATACCGCGTGGGGACCGACAGCCGGCCTGATCCGCGGGTTACCCATCGACCTGATGTCCCTCACCAGGGTTTCGGTTGCCTTTATTTCCTGCTCCCTTTTATCAGGACTGGAGAGGTCGATGAACCCATAGCTCAGGTCGGCACGCAACCCCATCTCCCCGACCGCCCGTGCCGCGTCCTGCATGAAGAAGTACATATCATTGAACGTGGTGGTCCCGGTCCTGATCATCTCGAGACAGGCGAGTTTTGTCCCCCAGTAGACATCGGACCCGGTCAGGTGGGCTTCAAGCGGCCAGATCTTCTGTGACAGCCACTCCTGTAGTACCATGTCGTCAGCATATCCCCGGAGAAGTGTCATCGCCGCATGGGTATGTGTATTCACGAGCCCGGGCATGATCATACCGCCGTTTCCGTCCAGGGTGAACTCCGCGGACTCTCCGACCCGCTCGCCTATCCCGGCAATTAATCCCTGTTCGTCGACGAGGACCTCCGTAGGCCTTCCGTTCAGCTGTACATTGGTTATCCGGAGTGATTGGTGTTTATTGAAAAGGTCGTTATTGTCCATGGGCATCACCCGAGGGTTTCTATAATGGTCGCAACCATTGCATCAGTTCGTTCCCGGTTCAACCGGGCATGCTCCCTGATCCCTTCATAGGTAAGTACCTCGTCGCCAAGTCCGTTTGCATAATTATCAACCGTGCAGACCGCGGCAAAGGGTATCTCCATCTCACAGGCAAGGGTCGCTTCGCTTGCCAGCGTCATCCCGACAATATCGGCAAACGGGGCGAGGGCCCTTACCTCTGAAACCGTCTCAATCCGCGGACCACGGGTCTGGACGTAGCAACCCTTCTGGTATGCCCTCGGTATGGCCCTCGCGAGGTCTCTCCGGAGAGGTATGGAAAGCTCTGGCCGTACGTGCTCTATCTCGTGGTCGAAGAAGGAAGGCACGTCTGCGACGGTGATGTAATCATCAGGGATAAGGAGGGAGCCCGGGTGTATCTCCCGTTTCAGGGAGCCCGAAGAGCCGATTGACACGATCCTGTCTACTCCGGCGAGGGTGAGGGCAGCGATGTGGGCACGGACGTTTATCCGGTGCGGGGGCAGGCCCCACTGGTGCCGCATAATGAATGCATAAGGCCCGAGAAAGACCTCGCTTCGTCCGTATGGAGTTGCAATGATTTTTTTCTCGACCCCTGTGAATGAGGAGAAGAAAACACTTGTCCCGCCGATAATACCGAGCATTGTCCTGCCGGAAAATAATTTCACGGACAGGCTCAAAAAGATAGCAGGACGGAACTCCGATATTGTGTCGGGGGATGTCCGGTACGAAAGGGGTACCTGCAATGGGACACTTTACCATAGTTGACGAGGATGAAATCAGGACGGGGCGCTGCACTGATGTCTACTTCGACCGGGCGGGGGCGATCCTGGAAGAGGAGGGCATTAACCCGGTCGTGGTCGCCGAGGTGAGCGCGGCGGACCTCCCCGAACCCTGGGGGATATTCTGCGGGCTCTCCGATGTCCTCGCGCTCCTCGAAGGACTGCCTGTTACTGTGGAGGCGCTCCCGGAAGGCAGTCCGTTTTACCGGAATGAACCGGTCCTCCAGATAACCGGCCGGTACCTGGATTTCTGCCGGTTCGAGACAGGGGTCCTTGGTTTCATCTGCCATGCATCCGGGATAGCAACGGCAGCGGCCTGGATGAAAACCGCAGCAGGAAACCGTCTCGTCTATTCCTTCGGCTCACGTCGCCAGCACCCGGCCATCGCGGCAATGGTCGAACGGTCGGCATGGATCGGCGGTGTCGATGGAGCAAGCAACACGGCGGCGCCTGAGGGAATACCCGTCGTGGGAACGATGCCTCATGCCTTCGTGCTCTGTCATCAGACCCCTGAACAGGCATTTGCCTCCTTTGACAGGGCGGCCCCGGCCGATGTCCCGAGGGTGATGCTGGTCGACACGGTCTGCGATGAGAAGCGCGAGGCCCTGGCTGCGGCCAGGAACGGGGCGCGAGGCGTCCGGCTTGACACCCCGCGTTCCCGCAGGGGAAAGATGCGGTCCATCCTCGAGGAGGTCAGGTGGGAGCTCGATGCTGCGGGGTACCGGGACGTATCCCTGTTCCTTTCCGGTGGTGTGACCCGCGATGAGGTCCTCATGTTCAGGGATATTGTCGAGGGGTTCGGAGTCGGCGGGACCATCGCGAACGCACCAGTGATCGACTTCTCTCTTGATATCGTGGAAAAGGAGGGTGCACCGTGTGTCAAACGTGGCAAGAGAAGCATGAAGAAGCAGGTCTTCATCCTCGGGGACGGAACGAGGGCTCTTCTCCCGGCAGCCGCCCTGGCGCCGGAGGGTGCCCACCCTCTTCTTGAAACAGTTATAAGGGACGGGAAAGTCCTCCTTTCAGTGGACCACCACGGTGCCCGCGAGCGGGCGCTTGCCTGGATATCATCACAGCAAGGGGACCTTTCCTGATATTCTTTTCATGAGACCTGCTTCCTGTATTCCCGGGCGGTTGATTCCAACTATTCTTATAACTGATCAGGTGTAACATGTATAGGAGCGGGCCGATAGATCAGAGGAAGATCGCTTCCTTGGCATGGAAGAGGCCGCGGGTTCAATTCCCGCTCGGTCCATCATCCGGCATGTCCGATCCATAACGGAGCCTTTTTTTATTATCCTTCACGAGATCTACACGGGATATCGTGGGCATCAGGGAATTGATTATTCCGCAGGATCGAAAATTTTTCGACCTTTTTGAGCAAATGGCAGCACTGCTCCCCAAGGCATCGGCCGAGCTCGTGGGACTCTTCGAGGACTTCACCGATGTCAAGGCGAAGGCTTTACGGATCAAGGACCTCGAACACGAGGGTGATACGCTCTCGCACCAGATCTACGAACAGCTCAACCGGACCTTTATCACACCCCTCGAACCTGAAGAGATATCCCGGCTGGCCTCCAGCCTCGACAATGTCCTTGACTACATCGACGGGACCGCAAGGAAGCTCCGCTATTACGGGATTTGCGAGTCCGACCAGCACATGATCGAGCTGGCAAAACTCATCCAGCTGTCAGTCGTTGAACTCGAAGAGGGGGTGAAAGGCATCCGGTCCATGAAGAATCCGGACGAGATCGAAAAGCGCTGCATCGAGATCAACCGCCTTGAAAATATCGCCGACGATGTGAAGGCGCAGGCAATACTCGACCTTTTTACCCGGACCGATGCCGTGGCAATCATAAAACTCAAGGATATCTACGAATCTCTTGAGAAAGCGACCGACATGTGTGAAGACGCCGCGAACGTGCTTTCGGACATCGCTATCAGGCACTCGTGAGGGGACCAGGGACCATTAAGGAACGGGCATGATCGAGGCAACCTGGACACTCATCGTCTTCATCATCGGCATCGCGCTGGTCTTTGATTTTACGAACGGCTTTCATGACTCCGCCAACTCCATCTCCACGGTCGTGTCCACCAAGGTCCTCTCTCCGCGAAAAGCGGTCGTGTTTGCCGCATTCTTCAACTTCGCCGCTGCTTTCGGGTTCGGGGTCGCCGTTGCAAGCACGATTAGCAAGATTATCCAGCTGTCAGTCGTTGAGACCGCGGTCGTACCCTACATCATCCTTGCATCACTTGTCGGTGCAATCTCCTGGAACCTGATAACATGGTTCTTCGGCCTGCCAACCTCCTCTTCCCATGCCCTCATCGGGGGTTTGACGGGTGCCGGCCTTTCTGCCGCCGGTCTGGCTGCCATAAAGTGGTCAACGGTCGGGCAGGTGGCGCTCTTCATGGTCCTTTCTCCCATCATAGGCCTGACCTGCGGTTTCCTCTTCATGGCCATGATCCTCCATATCACGAAGAGGGCAAACAAGCACTCGGCAGAGAGTTATTTCAAGCGCCTCCAGCTCTGTTCAGCCGCGGCATACAGTTTCAGCCATGGTACGAACGATGCCCAGAAGACCATGGGTATCATCATCCCCCTGCTGTTCTCAATAGGCTACTTCGGCACTGCTATTGACCCGAACCACCTCCCGGTACCCCTCTGGGTTATCCTGATCTCGTATGGTGCAATCGCCCTCGGCACCCTGTCCGGAGGGTGGAGGATCGTGAAGACCATGGGGTACAAGATCACGAAACTACGACCGGTTCATGGGTTCGCAGCCGAGACTGCCGGGGCATGCACGATCATAGGTGCATCGGTGGCCGGGATACCGGTCAGCACCACCCACATCATCTGCACCTCCATCATGGGTGTGGGCTCGACGATGGGGGCGAGTACCGTGAAATGGGGAGTGGCGAGGACCATTATGTGGGCGTGGATTCTCACCATTCCCCTGAGTGCCTGTATCGGTTTTGCCGCTTTCATGGTGATCCGGGTCCTCATTGGATATTAATACGGGTCTGGTGTCCATCCACGAGTTATCCAGGATGGTCCTGGTGGGTCGGGCCATTCCCCCAGGGCTGACACGGATAAATCACCTTTTTTTGAAAAAAGCACAATAACATGATATTGGGCACTGTTCACACAGCGGCCCGCGTGCCATGCAGCACCGGCGGCCATGGGCGATGAAGACATCCGTCAGGTGACCCCAGGAGCCCTCAGGAAAAAGCTCCATCAGGTCGTTCTCGACACGGTCCTGATCCTGGGACGACGAGAACCCTATGCGGTTTGCGAGCCGCCTGACATGAGTGTCGACGGCAATCCCCTCGTTTTTAGAAAAAGCATGATACAGAACGATATTAGCAGTTTTCCGGCCCACACCGGGCAGCGTAAGCAGTGATGCCATGTCATCCGGAACCTTGTCACCGAATGTCTCGTGGAGCACCCGCGACGCACCCATGATGTGGCGCGCCTTTGCATGAAAGAAACCCGTGCTGTGGATGATGCCTTCGAGTTCCGGGGTCAGGGCACTTGCAAGGGCAGCAGAGTCAGGATACCTTGAAAACAGCGAATCGGCAATAGCATCGACCTGACGGTCCGTTGTCTGGGCAGACAGGATCGTGAGGATCAGGATCTGGAAGGGAGACCTGAAATGGCGTTGTTTCCATGCGGCGTCGGGATACTTGGAGCAGAGGACGCGGTAGACCTTATCGGCATCCCACCTGGGATACTCCCTGGAATCAGGTCTGGCGGACATTGATAAAGATGGGGTAAGGCAGATTCGAACTGCCGTCAAAGCGTCCCAAACGCTCTAGGATGGACCAGGCTACCCTATTACCCCGGATGCAGTAATTACGTGTGCGGTCTTCTCACAAATACGTATGGATTTATGGTTTAACGGAGGGGAAATGGTGTCGTGCCCGAACGGCTTACCAGGGTCGCCGGTACGTCTTCACCGGAGAGAAGGCGGACAAGGGACTCAGGGTCCCTTCCGTCCATCACCACCAGGGGAATGCCGCTCCGCTCCACGACCCGCACCGATACGAGGTCCATGACCAGGTTCGCACCGGCCGCCAGCTGGCTCTGGCTTATGAGACGTACCAGTTCCCCTGGTTCGAGCCGCCCGAACCGCTGTGCCCCGGGTGTCTTCCTGGGGTCTGCGCTATAAATCCCGTCAACTGAAGTGAGGTTGATGAGGAGGTCTGCCCTCACGCGTTCGGCAAGGACTGCGGCAACGGCATCAGTCGTCTGCCCCGGAGTGACACCACCCATGACGACGATCTTTCCTGAACAAGCCGCTTCGAGTGCAGCTGTCTGGTCTGCCGGAACACCAGGCCATGCTTCTTTTCCGAGGGCCGTTATCAGGAGGGCGGCATTCAGCCTGGTCACACGGATCCCTATCTCATCGGCGGTGGCGTCATCAGCCCCACAGTCGCGGGCAACGGTGATATATTTCCTGGCCTCGCCACCACCACCGACTACGACAAAGAGGCGGTGTTTTTGTGCGATCCCCGTGAGAGAAGGCGCATACCTCTTCAGGTTATGACTTTCTATGGAAGGAAACAGGACTGAGCCCCCAAGGGACAGGACGATGGTTGCCATACGCATCCATAGGTTTCTTGAATCGGGAGATATAGTTGTTGTACATGCTCTGCTGCCCTGTTTGTAACGGTACCGGGGTCTACGAGGTGGCCGGCGGATGCCTCGGCCAGGTGTACCGGTGCAAGGACTGCGGCTATCGTGGCTCCTTTGTCCTGGAAATCGATGACCCTTCGTCAGGAAATTCCCGGGAAGGGGGTCCGGTCCAAAAGGGGGATGATGATGCCAGGCACATCACTCCATGAAGCCCGTCTCTATGCAAAGGGTGAGGATCAGGAGACGACCTGTTCTCTCTGCAATCACCGGTGCCGCATCCGTGAAGGAAAGACAGGGATATGCGGGGTCAGGAAAAACGTCGGCGGCACCCTGTATGCGACCACCTATTCCCTTGTGAGTGCCGAGGCGGTTGACCCTGTCGAAAAGAAACCGTTGTACCATTACCTCCCCGGTACGACGACCTATTCCCTTGGGAGCATCGGCTGCAATTTTTCCTGCTCACACTGTCAGAACTGGCACATCTCCCGCAACGGCAACAGGGTCAGGCTGCAGGAGATCCTCCCTGTGGAAGGTGTACGCAGGGCGGTTGCGGCGGGTTGCAGCAGCATCGCATGGACCTACAACGAGCCTACGATATGGCATGAGTACGCCCTTGAAATGGCAACCGAGGCCCGGAAACAGGGTCTGGGTACGGTCTACGTCACGAACGGGTATATCAGCGAAGAGGGCCTCGATGAACTTTCGCCGGTGCTTAATGCCTTCAGGGTTGACATCAAGGCTTTCCGCGATGATTTTTACCGCTCGGTCTGCCATGCACACCTTGAGCCGGTCCTTGCATCGACAGCCCGGGCGCATGAGATCGGGATGCACGTCGAGATAGTAAACCTCGTGATACCCGGCCTGAACGACGGTGAAGAAGAGGTAACCGGTCTCGTCCGTTGGATTGTCGATACGCTTGGCCCGGAGGTCCCTGTTCATTTCACCAGGTTCCACCCTGATTATCAGATGACCGACCGCATGGCGACGCCGCTTGCCACCCTTGAGAAGATCTATCGTATCGCACAGGATAACGGGCTGTTCTATCCCTATCTCGGGAATGTTGCTTCTCATCCTTTCGAGCATACCTATTGCCACACGTGTCACGCCCTCCTGATCCTGAGGTCCGGGTTTGACAGCCGGATTATCGGCCTGGAGGGGACCCGGTGTAAGAGTTGTGGAACGGAGGCCGCCATTGTCAGGAATCCCTGATGCACCCGCCCGGCCGAGGTTCATAACCGACCGGATGCTCGGTCCCCTGTGCCGGTACCTGAGAATGATGGGGTACGATACCCTCGACACGAACCGCTTCCCCCCCGGGAACCCTGGTGAGGACAGTGAAATAATCAGGATATCACGGGAGGATGGCCGCCTTATTCTCACGCGGGACCGGGAGCTTGTCCGGAGAGCAGGGGCTTCTGCCCTCCTCATCCAAGCCCCGGAGGTTATTGATCAGGTCCTGTTTCTTGTCCGGAATGGTTTGGTCTGGCCGCAGCTCGCTCTTGACCGGTGTCCCCTGTGCAACAGCCGGTTACGACCCGCCACTCCGTCTGAAGTCGGGGGGACGCCATATGCCCCTGCTAGTGACCCTGGATCGGGTTATACCTGGTGTGAGTCCTGCAGCAGGCTCTACTGGGCTGGAGGTCATTGTTCACGG
>CASGHA010000034.1 GCA_949319355.1 uncultured Methanospirillaceae archaeon
GTGGAGTTTCGAGCTGTTGCGGGTCAGCAGACGTCCTGTCAGCCCTCGGCGTGAAAATAGACCTCCCCCCCGGCGACTCTCTCCGGATGGTCAGGGAGACAGGCTTCGGTTTCCTGTTTGCCCCGCTGTACCACCCTGCGATGGGCAGGCTGGCCCCTGTGCGGAGAGAGATAGGTGCGAGGACCGTGTTCAACGTCCTCGGTCCCCTGCTGAGCCCGGTCAACGCCGATGCCCGCCTCGTCGGGGTGTATGACCCTGCACTCGTCCCGGTCATGGCTGATGCGCTCAGGATGCTCGGGGTGAGGACGGCAATGGTCGTCCATGGGAGTGGCCTTGATGAGATCACCGTCACCGGACCGACGACCATCGCCCACCTGGACCACGGGTCCGTCTTGGTCACCACGGTCACGCCCGAGGAGTTCGGGATAGTACGTGCACCGCTGGCATCGCTCGCCGGGGGAACTCCTCAGGAGAACGCCGCCCTCGTACGGTCAGTCCTCGCTGGCGCCCCCGGACCGTGCCTGGACATCGTCGTCCTGAATGCCGGGGCGGCCCTGGTCCTCAGCGGGCTCGCCCCGGATATCACCACGGGCATGGAATCTGCCAGGGAGTCCGTTGCGGACGGGTCCGCGACGGCAAAACTCGACCAGATCACCAGGTTTCCGGGAGGCGGACCATGATCCTCGACCAGATCATCGCGGCTTCAGCCGGGCGGGCACGGTCCCTCCCCGTGTCCCGGGCCCAGGTCCCGAGGACGAAGACACGGAGCCTTGATGCCGCCATCAGGTCCGGAAACAGGGGCAGAAACTCCGTTATCGCCGAGATAAAGGCTGCAAGTCCGTCACGCGGACCCATCAGGTCAATCCCTGACCCTGCCGGTATGGCAGTTGAACTCGTTTCAGGAGGCTGCTGCGCCCTCTCCGTCATCACCGAACCAGGGTTTTTCTCAGGCCACCCGGGGCTCATTCCCCAAATCCGCGGCTCGGTCGATGTACCGGTCCTCAGGAAGGACTTCATAGTCGACGGCCGGCAGGTCAGGGAGAGCCGCGACCTCGGTGCCGACGCCGTGCTGCTCATCGCTGCCGTGCTCGGCGACCGGCTCGGTGAATTTTGCGACCTTACCGTGAAAGAGGGGCTCGAGCCGCTCGTGGAGGTACATTCACGGCAGGAAGTGAGAGCCGCCCTCGATACCGGGGCAAGGCTCATCGGTATCAACAACCGTGACCTGTCAACCATGAAGGTCGACCTGTCCGCGACCCGGCGGATCGCACCCCTCATCAGGGAGGCAGGGAGGACGGTAATCAGCGAGAGCGGCTTTCTCTGGCCATGTGACCTGGCGGGCCTGAAACGGTATGCAGACGGTTTTCTCATCGGCTCCTCGATTATGGCATCGAAGGACCCGAAAAAACGCCTCATGGGGTTTGTATACGCATGAATACCCACAATAATCATAATTACTTACAAGGGACGCACCACCGGCAGAGTGCCGGCAGTACAGGGAGGCAGGCATGATCCTCGGGACCCGGTTCGGGGAGTATGGGGGCTGCTTCGTCCCTGAAACGCTCATCCCAGCCCTCGAGGAACTTGAGGAGGCCTACCGTACCATCGTCCCTGACCCCTCGTTCCAAAAGGAACTCAGCGGTTACCTGACGGAGTTCGCCGGCAGGGAGACGCCGCTCACCCTGTGCAGGAACATCTCGCAGGACCTTGGCTGCAGGGTGTACCTGAAACGCGAGGACCTCCTCCATTCCGGTGCCCACAAGCTGAACAACGCCCTCGGCCAGGCGCTGCTCGCAAAATACATGGGCAAGAAACGGCTCATCGCGGAGACCGGCGCCGGCCAGCACGGGGTTGCAACCGCGATCGCAGGAGCGGTCACCGGGCTCCCGGTCGATGTGTACATGGGGGACGTTGACATTGAACGCCAGGCCCCGAACGTTGCCCGGATGAAACTCTTTGGAGCGAGGGTCATTCCCGCCTCCTCAGGCACGCGGACTCTCAAGGACGCGGTGAACGAGGCTCTCCGGGACTGGACCGGGAACGTGAGGGACACGCATTACCTCATCGGCTCGGTGGTCGGTCCCCACCCGTTTCCAAGCCTGGTCCGGGACTTCCAGAGGGTCATCGGGACCGAGACGAGGGTGCAGGTCCTTGAACGGGAGGGGCGCCTCCCGGACGCCATCGTCGCCTGCGTCGGCGGGGGCTCGAATGCCATCGGCATGTTCCACCCCTTTCTCGACGACGACGTTGCCCTGTACGGGGTTGAGGCCGGAGGTGAAGGGGAGGGCGGCAGGACCGGGGCGACGCTCTGCAAGGGCTCTCCCGGCACCCTCCACGGGGCGTATTCCTACCTCCTCCAGGACAACTACGGGCAGGTCGCCGAGTCCCACTCGGTCTCCGCGGGCCTCGACTACCCGGGCGTGGGGCCCGAACACTCGATGCTACGTGACAGCAGCCGGGTCACCTATAGCTCCGTTACGGACAGGGAGGCGCTTGATGCCTGCCTCTACCTCTCGAGGAGGGAGGGTATCCTGCCCGCGCTCGAGTCGTCCCATGCAGTAGCATACGCAAGGAATCTTGCAATGAGCCTTGACAGGGACCAGGTCATGGTCATCTCGCTCTCGGGGCGGGGTGACAAGGACCTGGCGACGGTCATGGAGTATGCCGGGGTGCAGGTATGACATCAGGTGAAGAACGGATAGCCTGCGCATTCGGAGCCGGAAAAAAGCCGCTTGTCATTGCATTCACCGTCGCCGGGGACCCTGACGTCCCGACAAGCCTTGCCATCATGCGGGAAATGACCGCAGCAGGTGCTGATATCATAGAGCTCGGCCTGCCGTGGAGCGACCCGGTCGCCGACGGGCCTGTCATCCAGCGGGCGGATCTGAGGGCCCTTTCAGGGGGTATGAACACGGACAGGCTGTTCGACCTTGTCAGGAGGTTCAGGTCGGAACAGGAAATTCCGGTAATCCTCCTGACATATGCCAACCCGGTGCTCCGCCGCGGGGTTGACCGTTTCTACCTGGAGGCTGCTGATGCAGGGATCGATGGAGTCGTCATCGCCGATGTCCCGTTCGAGGAGACGGCCCCGTTTTCAGCAGCCGCACGAAGTTCGGGAATCGCCCAGATCGCCATGGTGAGTCCCATGACCCCGCCTGAGAGGATCTCGCGGATCGTTTCAGCAGGAAGAGGGTTCATATACCTCGTCGCAGCCCTCGGGGTCACGGGAGTCAGACAGGGGACTGACCCGGCCGCCATCGACCTTCTCGCCGCCGTAAAGGCCCGGACAACCCTCCCCGTTGCACCGGGTTTCGGGATCTCGTCGCCTGAACAGGTCAGGGAGTGGGAGGCTGCCGGGGCCGATGCGGTCATCGTCGGTTCGGCAATTGTCCAGGTTATCGAAACACGGCATGGCGACCCGGAAGGGGTTGTGTGTGGTGTCGGTGAGCTCATCAGGGCATTAAAACACGGCTGCCCGGACAATGCGGGTACGGGATTGCAGGGACCGTCACATGGAACCCCGGCCTGGTGAATTCCTGAAAAGGCACATCATGAGGTGGGTCAGGGACGACGCCCCTCATGTGCCCGGGCGGAAGGCGGTACGTCGCCCCAGGAGGGCGCCCGGGCGCCGCTGACGGGGCAGCCGGCATCTCCGGCATAAAGAATCCCGGGGACCCCCCCTCCCTTTCAGCCCCGTGATGCCAGCTCCCTGACCACTGCGAGGGTCCCGCGGTCATCACGCCGGTCGTCAACCGGCGTTTCGCATACGAACGGCAGGTCCTTTAAGGAAGGGTGCCTGAGGATGCCGGAGCACCCGGCGGCACCGATACTGCCGAGACCGATGTGCTCGTGTCGGTCGAGGCCGCTTCCCAGGGCACCCTTTGCATCGTTGAAGTGGACGAGGGCGAGACGTTGCAGCCCCAGGACCGAATCGAACTCGCTGAGGGTAGCATCGAGCCCGTTTTCCGTATGGACCGGGTAACCTGCTGCAAATGCGTGGCAGGTGTCAAGGCAGAACCCTATCCGGGACGGTTGTTGGACCTGCCCCGCGACACCGGCGATGTCCTGGAACCTGCTGCCGACACCATTCTTCTCCCCTGCGGTGTTTTCAAGGAGGAGGACCGTGCTGCCCCCGGCCTCGTCAAATGCGCGGTTGATGGCTGCTGCAACGAGCCGGCGGCCCTCGTCCGGGCCTGATGCCCCGTAGTGCCCGAGGTGGGTCACAAGGTACGGGACACCGAGACAATCGCATCGGTGCAGTTCTTCAGCAAGCGTCCTTACCGATTTGTCATATAGTTCAGGGTTTTCCGAGGCAAGGTTCGGCAGGTAGGGCATATGGTCGAACACCGGACCGATACCGGAAAGGGCAAGCCCGGACCGGAACGCATCGCATTCCGTGGTTTCGAGATCTTTTGCCCGCCATACCCTCGGGCTCCTCGTAAATATCTGGAAGGTATCGCACCCGGTCTCCCGGGCGCGCTCCACCGACCGTGCAACCGAACCTGCTATCGAGATGTGTACACCGCACCTGACCATGGGTTTTCAGGGAGATTTGGACCTGGAAGGTTAAGAGGACGTTCCCCCCGCCCGGTCACAGAGCGGCGAGGATCGCCCTGCCCATGCTTTCCGTCGTGGCATTTCCCCCAAGGTCAGGAGTGACGTTCCCGGACGCAATGACCGAGGAAACCGCCTTTTCAAGCCGCACGGCCGAGTCATCGTCACCAAGGTGGCGGGCCAGGAGGGCGGCCGAGAGAATGGCTGCGGAGGGATTGGCAATCCCCTTCCCGGCAATGTCTGGTGCGCTCCCGTGGACCGGTTCGAACAGGGCGTACCGGTCGCCGATGTTTGCACTCGGCAGCATCCCGAGGCCCCCGGCCAGGTACGCGGTCACATCGCTCACGATGTCCCCGAACATGTTCTCGGTGACGATAACCGGGTAGCGTCCGGGGTGCATCAGGACGTCCAGGCAGAGGGCGTCGATGTAGCGGTCCTGGTACTGGACCCCGAGGCTTTCCGCCACCTCCCGGCAGGTGTTGAGGAAGAGCGTATCGGCCTTGATGACGTTCGCCTTATGACCGATGGTCAGGGTCTCTCCCGGCTGCACTATACCGCATGCAAACCGGGCGACCCGCTCGGATCCCTTCCTCGTGATTATGCGCAGCGTGGTCGCCCGTTCAGGGGTGATCTCCTCGACTCCGGCATAGAGCCCCTCGGTGTTCTCCCTCACGACCGTCACGGAAACACCGTTCGCATGAACCGGTCTCACGTTCGCATACAGGTCGAGCTCCTTCCTGATCCTGACGACGACACTCCGGTACGAGGGGTCCGGGGGGGTCGTGATGGCACCGAAGAGGATGGCATCGGCCGAACGGAGGGCTTCGATGTCATTTCCGTCAATCGCCACCCCCTCCCGGTTCCACCTGGTGCAGCCAACGTCCACCGGAAAAAAGTCCAGGTCGTCCCTGACCTTCTCCAAGGCCTTGACGGCGACCGGGATGACCTCCTTTCCTATCCCGTCCCCTTCAACGACGGCAATCTTCCGGGCCACCACGTTCCCTCCATGCATCCGCAAGGTCAACAACTGCCTTCCTGATCTCTTCAGGTGACGAGCCCCAGTGGACGATCGCCCCGAACTTTCCGTGCCACGTACCGATACCCTCCCGCTCCTTCCTGCAGCAGCGGGCGATGAACGGTTCCTGGTCAACCCTGCGGAGCGGACAGATCTCCACCTGGGTAAAGTCCTCTCCCCACAGTTCCCTGTACAGGGCGGCCCCGGTCATACAGCAGGCAACGCGTTCCCCTCCCTCCATAGGGTCGGAATCAAGGCACTTTTCAAACCCGGCGGCCCTGCAGGGATACACATCAGCCCGGACTGACGAGATGTCCCTGATATAGTACTCGAAGCGTATCCCGAGATCTCCAAAAAGCCCTATGCGGTCGAGTTCCCCGAGAGCTGCCGAAAGCGACGGTCTAGGAGGCATGACATCGTACACATGCACGGTCTGTATCGCCGACAAGTCTGGATCACAGATAAAGAGGAGGTGTTCGTCATGTCCCTGGAAAATGGTGCAGCGAGTATCGGAAAGGCTTGCAAGCTCGATGAGCCGCGTGCGGTCAGCCAGCTCGACCTTTCCGGGGTAGACCGTCACTTCTTCCGGCCGGGCAATGACCCGGGACGACCTGACCGGTCTCATGAGCCCCTCGCCCTCACCCGGTTCGACTTCGATGACCTCGGGACCGTTCAGGGTTTCACGGATGATATAGCGGGTGAGGAAATACACCCGGTCACCGCACGGGGTCCCACACGAGTGCCCGACCTGCTTGTACGGGAAGATCATCTCCTCTCCTTCATGTAGGAAACCATGCCGCCTGCTGCAAGGATCTCCTGCATCTTTCCTGAAAGGGGGTGGAAAGGGTACGGGTTCCCATCGAGGGTTACTACGCCCTGTACCATGTCGATCACGACCTCACTCCGGGGGGAACAGGGCAGACCACATTCGATGACGGGCAGACCGAGGTTGATGGCGTTCCTGAAGAAGATCCGGGCCACGGTGGGGGCCACCACGGCCCGTACCCCTGCGTCCCGGAGAGCGACGGCAGCCTGCTCGCGTGATGACCCGCAGCCGAAGTTCTTTCCGGCGATAATGACCGTCCCGCTCAGACGGTTGGCGAGCTCCGGGTTGAGGTCTTCAAAGACATGTTTTGCCCAGGAGGAGCGGTCCTTTGTCCTGAGGTACCGGCCGGCAACAATGAGGTCGGTGTCGATATCGGCACCGAGGCAGACCGCAGGGCCCCTGATAATCATCAGGCCCCCTCCGGAGAGGTTATTTCGCCACGGATAGCGCTTGCGGCCGCCGTGCCGACAGAGGCGAGATAGATCTCCCCGCCTATTCCCATCCTGTTTTTGAAGTTCCTGTTCGCGGTCGAGAGGCAGACCTCCCCTTCTCCCAGGACACCGGAATGGACGCCGAGACATGGCCCGCAGCCCGGTGGCGCGACCATGCAGCCCGCAGCAATGATGTCCGTGATGTGGCCTGCTGCGAGTGCTTCGAGGTAGACCCTCCTTGAAGCGGGGACAACGACTGTCCTGACCGCCACCTTCCTCCCCTTCACAGCCCTGGCGAACCGTGCGATATCCGATGCCCTCCCATTCGTGCAGGTGCCTACAAAGACCTGGTCCAGGGCAATCCCCTCACACTCCCCGACCGGTCTGACGGTGTCCACCCTCGGGGGGATGGCAACCACCGGCACCACATCCGCGAGGTCGATAGTCGTTTCAGACGCATAGTCTGCGGGTTCCGGATGCTGCTCCTCTGAATGCACTCCATACCCACGGAGGTACTCGCAGGTCGTCCTGTCAGCGTAACACAGGCCCGCCTTGGAGCCGGTTTCAACGGCGAGGTTGCACAGGGTCAGCCGTTCGTCCATGGAGAGGTCGGGCATCGCCTCACCGACAAATTCAAGCGCCATGTACGAACCTCCGTCCATCCCGAGCCTGGAGACATAAGTGAGGGCAATATCCTTGGCCTCTGATGCGTTGCTCAAACGACCATCAATACGGACCTTGATTGTCTCCGGTACCCTGAGCCAGGTCTCTCCTGAGGACCAGACTGCGGCAAGGTCGGTCGCCCCGACACCGGTGGCAAACGCTCCCAGGGCACCAAGCGTACAGGTATGCGAGTCGGCCCCGACGACAACCTCTCCCGGGACAACGAGACCTTCAGCCATGAACTGGTGGCAGATGCCGCCCCCGCAGTCGGAAAAGCGTATCCCGTGGTCGCCAGCGAACCTCCGGAGGTCTGCATGGAGTTCTGCCGTCGTACTGTTGTTCGCCGGGACGATGTGGTCGAATATGATTGAAATGGTCGCAGGATCTGCCAGGAACGATCCCATCTCCTTCCAGGAATGGTGGGCGAGGACTCCCGTCCCGTCATGGGCATAGGCGTGGTCCACCCGGCAGTCGACATAGCTCCCGGCATCACCCCCGAGGACCCGCTCGGCAAGCGTCCCCATTTACGCCGTCTCCTCCCGGGCTTTCTGAATCAGGCAGAGGAGGAAGTCCCTGTCAACGCTCCCCTTCTGCTCCCCGCGTTCCTTGACCTTCTCGAGGATCCAGCAGATCTTCTTCTCGCTGACCGGAGCCCCGAGTGAGGTGAGGACATGTTCCAGTGCTTTTTTCCCGGTGTGCTTCCCCAGGATGAAGTGCCGTTCCCCACCGACGAGTTCCGGGGGCACGTACTCGTAGGTCGACGGGTCCTCGATGATCGCGGCGATGTGTATCCCGCTCTCATGCGAAAACGCATTTTCTCCCACGACCGGCTGGGTCTTTCCGACCGGGATCCCGGAGTAGCGTGACACCAGCTGCGATATTTCATGGAGGTGGGAGAGGTCATACCTGTCCACGCCGCCTTTTAAGCGGAGAGCAACGAGGACCGCTTCGAGTGGTGCATTTCCTGCCCGCTCACCGATGCCGTTGACGGTCGTATGGAGCTGGAACGCACCCGCCTCTGCTGCGGTGATCGTATTGGCCGCGGCGAACCCGAGGTCGTTATGGCAGTGGGCGCAGAGCGGAATCCTGACCGACGACACAAGGTCGGTCATGACGCGGTACATCTCGAGGGGTGTCAGGAACCCCACCGTATCGGCGAAGCTGACAAGGGATGCCCCCCGCTCCTCGCCCTGCCGGTAGACCTCCTTCAGGAACGAGAGGTCAGTCCTCGAGGCGTCCTCGGCAGCAAAACGGACCGCCACTCCATGGTCGCGGGCGAACTCGACCATGTCGAGGGCTGACGCCAGGACCTGTTCGCGGGGTTTTTTGTACTTGTGACGGATATGGAGGTCCGATGTGGCGATGAACAGGCTCACCATGTCGACGTCACAGCCTATCGCGGTTTCAACGTCAGCCTTCACGGCCCGTGCAAGGCAGCAGATGCGTGCACTGAGGGAGAGCCCGGCGATGCGTTTCACACACATTTTTTCATTGGCCGATACCGCAGGGAACCCGGCCTCGATGACCTCAACGCCTATCTGGTCGAGGAGCCGGGCGATCACCTCCTTCTCCTCGCAGCTGAACGAGACCCCGGGGCTCTGTTCGCCATCGCGGAGGGTTACATCGCAGATCTCAACATTCCACGGTTTCATGATGCCTCCCCTCGGGACACCGCCCGGTGACCACGAGGGTGACCGGCCGGTCCTGAGGAACAAGATACTGGCTGAGCGTTTTTTCATCTGTTGCTTCGCACACGACAGGCCGTGCGAACTCCAGGTACCTCACCACGGGTGGTGCCGCCTGACCCCCGGTCATCGCCATGCTCCCGTTGTCCATGACCACCGTCAGGAGGGGGAGCCCTTTCTGGTACACGTCGATGAGGCTGACGATCCCTGAATGGAGCATCCCGAAATCACCGGTGAGGGCGACGCGGGTCGACCTCGCGGCGACCCCCACGGCAGAACCGAGCCCGTAGGTGGCGATACCGGTCTCCCAGGGCGGGTTCATCAGCAGGATGGAACAGCCCGCATCACACACCGCCACAAGACCACGCTCTGCAAGGACCCTGAAGACGGTGACAAACGGGCACCCGGCACAGAAGGTCCGCGAGTACCCGCGTGAAGCGGTTGTTTCGGGAGTGCCGGGGTCCGACCCGGGTATGAATTCCCGGTGACCGGCAAGGAACGGCCGCCCGGCCTCGTTTATC
>CASGHA010000035.1 GCA_949319355.1 uncultured Methanospirillaceae archaeon
TTGCCGTCATGACTGAGATCCTCCGCCCCTCCCCTGAGGACTGGGTCCTCGAGATCGGGACAGGCAGCGGGTACCAGGCGGCGGTCCTCTCCCTTCTTGTGGAACGGGTGATAACGATTGAGCGCCTCGAGTCCATCGCCACACAGGCGGACCGTCTTTTCACGGCACTCGGGATTGAAAACATAACGGTTATCACCGGTGACGGGACACTAGGTTATCCGGTCCTCGGCCCGTACAATGGTATCATCATTACCGCGGCGACACCCGAAGTTCCTGAAGCCCTGGTCGCACAGCTGGCGGATGGTGGCAGACTGGTCGCTCCCGTTGGCAACCGGAACGTCCAGACGCTTGTCCGCCTTACCAGGCAGGAAGGTACGGTTATCAGGGAGGAGTTCGGCGGGGTTGTCTTTGTCCCTCTGATCGGCGAACAGGGATTTCCCGGATGACGCCATGGCCCTTTTTGATATAACAAGACCGCTTGGGCCTGGCAGCATCGTCTTTCCAGGAGATCCCGTCCCAGAGATCATTACCTCTGTGTCTGGAGGCTACACCACGACGCGGCTCATTTTCACAACTCATACCGGGACCCATATCGATGCACCCCTTCACGCCCTGAGAGGAGGGTCTCCTCTTGATGATGTCCCCCTTGACCGGCTGATCGTGCCGGCACGGGTGATCAATGCCATCGCCCCGCTCATTACCTCTGATAGCATCCGGGATTCAGGATGGACCAAGGGGGAGGGACTTCTCATCAGGACCTCTTTTTCATATGCCACCTCATTCTCTCCAGACTATCCGGTCCTCTCCCCGGATGCCGTACGGGTGCTCTGCGAAACGGAAGTACCGGTACTCGGGACCGATTGCCCATCTCCCGAACCCCCGGACAGCGATGGGAGGGTTCACCGGGCACTCCTTGGTGCAGGAATTCCGATCCTTGAAATGCTTGCCCTCGGTCCGGTCCCACCGGGGCTCTACCTCCTGATTGCCCTGCCCATGAGGCTTTCAGGTGCAGATGGAGCTCCCGTAAGGGCTGTCCTTTTCGACCATCTCCAATTCACGAAGGAACGACCATGACACTGATAACAGACCGTATTGAAGACCTGCACAGACTGCTGGAACATACCGGCTGCGAGGAGGGGATCGTCACACTTGCCACGGTACCCGACATAAATCCCTGCCAGTTCGAGCGGGGCGCATGCGTCCGCGCATCATTTGGAGGAAAAACCGCAGATTTCATGACGGAGAACCCGGTCCGTGCCACGACCCGGATCTCGTTCATGTTCGGGAGGGCGCTTGAAAAAGTGGAACAGCGGGTGGCTGCACTTGCCATCATCAATGTTGTCGCTGGTTTCCTCTGTATTTCAAGGACCCTTCACGCATGCACCAGGGAAAAACATGCAGAATGCCTGGCCGGGCTAACGGGCAGAGTATCCGGTCAACGGGTCTTCATCGTGGGCCCGGTCCCGCCCGCATTGAAGGGTAGGGCACTCATATGGGCAGATTCCGTGGAAGAAGCCGATATCGTGCTCATAACCGGTGACGGACTTGCAGGAAAAGAACTTTCCCTGGAGGGAAAAAACGTCCTGTTCCTGGGACCATCGACTGCAGGACTCTGCGCTATCGGGAAACATCCCCATTGGTGTCCTTTCGGGACGGGTTAAGCATATCTGCCGGATTAGTACAATATACCACCATGCTGTTCGGCTCGTCCGGTATCAGGAGAAAGTACGGGGACGGCTTCGTGGAACTTGCCATGGCAGCCGGCTACGCGGCCGGATACCACGCAAAAAGCCTTGTGGTCGGGATGGACAGCCGTACGACCGGACCCCTGCTTGCACGGGCGTTTTCCGCAGGTGCCCTTTCCAAGGGATGCAGTGTGAGCTGGCAGGGCATCGAACCGTCCCCGACGGTCGCTTTCAATGCACGTTTCCATGACGCCGGCTGTATGGTGACTGCCTCTCACAACCCCGAGGAGTACAATGGCCTGAAACTTTTCAACCCGGACGGGTCGTCTTTCATTCGTGAACAGCAACAGGCAACCGAAGAGCTGATTGAGTCAGATACCCGCGAGTTCGCCGGCTGGGACCACCAGGGCAGCATCATTGAAGAGCCCGGAATAGTCCGCCATGCAACGGCAATACAGGCATTATGTACCGTTCCGGAGGGTATCCAGGTGATCCTGGACTGCGCGAATGGAGCTGGGTCAGTAATCACCCCCTCGCTCCTTGCATCAGCCGGTGCCCGGGTGACTGCTGTCCATGCATCACCGTCCGGCCGGTTCTCCCGCCCGTCAGAACCCCTGCCCGAATATGTCCCCTACATCAGGCGGCTCATGGACACCAGGAAAGCGGTCTGTGCCATTCTCCACGATGGCGATGCCGACAGGATGATGGCTTTTGACAACCGAGGGCGGTTTATTGACGGTGACCGCATGCTGGTTCTTTTTGCGCGGTACCTCGGGGCAGGGAAGGTGGTCACCACGTATGACGCCTCGATGCTCATCGAAGAATTCGCAGAAACGAAACGGACACCCGTCGGTGATGCCTATGTCTCTGAAAAGCTTCGTTCATGGGGTGATTTCGGTGGTGAACCCTCAGGAGCATGGGTCTTCCCAAAGTTGTCCCTCTGCCCCGATGGCCCCCACGCCGCCGCCCTGTTCTGTGAGATGACCGGTGAATGGAATATCGCCGCAGAAATCGATGCTATGCCCACGTATTCCGTCATCCGTGAGTCCATCGTCCACAAGGAGGCGAAGGCGGTGATGGAGAAGCTCGGGGCTCTGAACCCGACTGACGGGGTCAGGACGTCGGGGGAGCAGGGCTGGTGTCTTATCAGGGCAAGCGGGACCGAGCCGAAGATCAGGATCACGGTGGAAGGAAAGACCGTCAAAGATGCAAAAGGGATGATGGAGGATGGGAAAGAACGGCTTTTCCGTGCTTTCCGCAGTTTAAAGGAGGAATAGGAATGGAATGTGTAGTTCTCGCCGCTGGAGAAGGTAAAAGGATGCGGCCCCTGACTGCCGCCCGGCCGAAAGTCATGCTCCCCATAGCCAACCGGCCGATGGTGGAACACCTGGTCGTTGCAGCCCGCGACGCAGGAATCACGCGGTTTGTGTTCGTGGTCGGGTATGGTGAGCGCGAGGTCAGGAAACACTTCGGAAACGGGTCTTCTCTCGATGTTTCAATCACGTATGTGGTGCAGCGACAGCAACGCGGGACTGCAGACGCCCTGAAATCCGCTTCAAAGGCGGTCTCCGGTCCGTTCCTGTTGATGAACGGGGATATGCTGCTGTCTTCCGGGGACATCGGGGCGATTGCCGCCTGTGAAGGCCATGTCATGGGTGTGTATTCATCAGACCACCCTGAAGACTATGGCGTCGTCGAGGTCCGGAATGGCCATGTGACGTCTCTCGTTGAAAAGTCGGGGAGTCCTGAAAGCAATCTCATCAATGCAGGGGTCTACCGGTTTGAGCCTGAAATTATCGACCTCGTCTCGAAGGTGGCGCTCTCGCCAAGGGGTGAGTACGAGATAACCGACGCCCTGGCAGTCCTGATAAAGAAAGGGAGGCTTTCTGCATATTCCCTTGAGTACTGGCTTGACGCAGGGTATCCCTGGGACCTCCTCGATGCAAACGCCGCCGTTCTCGGGACGCTGTCAGGTGAAATCCTCGGGACAGTTGAGGAGGGAGTTGTCCTCCAGGGAAACGTTGCCGTTGGTAAGGGAACGGTCCTGAAATCAGGCACGTACATTGAAGGCCCGTGTATCCTCGGACAGGGGTGCAGGGTGGGCCCTCACGCGTACATCCGCGGTGCGACCTCCATCGGTGATGGCTGCCATATCGGTCACAGCATAGAGATCAAGAACTCCGTTATCCTTCCCGGAACCAATATTCCTCATTTCAATTATGTCGGCGACAGCGTGATCGGGAGCGGCTGCAACCTCGGGGCCGGGACGAAGATCGCAAACCTGCGTCATGACCGGGCCAATGTCATTGCAGGCGGAAGGGATACGAGGCGCGAAAAGTTCGGGGCCATCATCGGGGACAACGTGAAGACCGGGATCAACTGTTCTATCAATGCCGGCACGGTGATTGGAAGCGGGGTCCTCATTGCCCCGCATGCCAGTGTCGAAGGCACTATCATTGCCGGGACGAGGGTGAGATAAGCATGCAGGCTGTCATACTTGCCGCAGGAGAAGGGACACGCCAGCGTCCCCTCACCTGGTCAAGGCCGAAGGCGATGATCCCGGTTGCAAACCGCCCTATCCTCGGACATGTCATCGGGGCGGTCGTGGAAAGTGGTATTCGAGATATCATTGTCGTCGTCGGTTACCGGAAGGAGCAGGTTATCCGGTATCTTTCTGAGCTCCCGTTCGATGTCAGGGTGGCGGTCCAGGAGCGGCAGCTCGGGACCGCCCACGCCATCCGGTCTGCAGGACGGTATATCCACGATGACTTCGTTGTACTTCCCGGAGACAATTATATCGATGCCGATGCTATCCGCAGGGTTTCCGGGACACCCTATGCAATGCTTGTCAGGAACCACCAGAGTCCTTCTAATTTTGGGGTAGTCACTCTGAAACGTGGATACATAACTTCAATCGTGGAAAAACCCAGCAGGGCTCCTTCCATGACCGTCAGCACGGGTATCATGGCCCTGCCACAGGACGCCCTCGCGGGCCTCCGTCAGAACGACCTGACTACCGAGATTGACGGTTGGATCGAATCCGGCATGAAGATCAGGGGTGTAATCGCGGAGTGCTGGCAGGACGCAATCTACCCGTGGGACCTGCTCAGGATGAACGAAGTGCTCCTTGGGATGACCGTACCTCAGAAGGCCGGACAGATAGACCGGACAGCCGTCATAAGGGGTCCCGTTTCGATTGGTCCCGACACGGTCATCGGTCCGTACACGGTGGTTACAGGGCCGGCGGTCATCGGGGACGGGTGTGTCATCGGTCCCCACGCCTGTATCGGGCCGGGAGTAAGCCTCGGTTCCAGGACGGTAATTGAACCGTTCTGCAGGATAAACAACAGCATCTTGATGGAGGACGTAGAGATCGGGACCCACTCCGTGATAGAATCGGCAGTCATCGGTAGCGGAGCAGTCCTTGGGGACCATACCACCGCTACAAGGAAGGAGGGTGTTGTCGAGGTTGATGGCGGGCATATCAGGACATCATTCGGGCTGATCGCCGGAGACCAGGCTGATAGCGGGCCGGCTATGGTTTACCAGAACGCGGTTGTCGGGACAAACGCCGTCCTCGAAGGTCACCGGATGATCAGGTCATCAGTCATTCCCGACGAAAGCCGGGTGATATAGGGTGTGCGGCATAGTCGGTTACTGTGGGGAGCGTGAAGCTGCCGGGATCGTCGTTGAAGGCCTGAAAAAGCTCGAGTACCGGGGCTATGACTCGTTTGGTATCGCCACGATCGGAGAGAAACTTCGTGTCCTGAAAAGGCGTGGGCGGATATCAGACCTCGAGGGTGAGGCAACGGCCCTTTCAGGGACCACGGGTATCGGCCATACCCGGTGGGCGACCCATGGTGTTCCCAACGATGTGAACGCCCATCCGCACCTTGACTGTCAGGGACGTATCGCCGTTGTCCACAACGGGATTATCGAGAACTATATCGAGCTCCGCCGTGAACTCGTTCACCGGGGGCACAATTTTCTATCAGAGACGGATACGGAGGTTATCGTCCACCTGATCGAGGAGGAGTACCATGGCTCGCTTGTTGAAGCCATGGAGAGGACCCTCGGGAGACTTGAAGGCTCCTATGCCATCCTGGCCTGTGTTGAAGGGGACGAGGCTCTCGTGGCCGCAAGGTACCAGAGTCCCCTGGTCATCGGGTTGGGTGATAGCGAGAACCTTGCCGCGTCTGATACCACCCCCCTCCTTGAGTATACCGAGCGGGTAATCTACCTCGAGGACGGTGACGTCGCCGTCCTCACCAGGGACAATGTCGTAATCAGGGCATCCGGAAGAGAGGTCGACCGTGTGGTCCAGACAATCGACTGGTCTGTGGAGGACGTCAGAAAAGGCGGCTTCAAGCATTACATGGCCAAGGAAATCTACGAACAGCCGGCGGTTTTTTCCCAGTCCGTGCGGGCGGTCAGCCAGGAAACCCTGCCTGAAGCAGTAACCGAAGCAGGATCGGTTACTGTCGTTGCCTGCGGGACCTCCTATCATGCAGGGATGATCTTCAGGTACCTTCTGGAGGAGAACTGCTGCATCCCGGTCAGGCTTGAACTTGCATCCGAGTTCAAATACTACACTCCGCCACCGACTGACCTCATCATCGGGATAACTCAGTCCGGTGAAACGGCAGATACCCTTGCAGCTTTCAGAAAGGGCCGGTGCGCGAACATTCCCACGGTAGCGATAACCAATGTCCTCGGCTCCACGGTCACCCGTACCGCAGATTATACTCTGTTCATGCGTGCCGGCCCGGAGATCAGCGTGGCGGCAACGAAATCGTTCACCGCAGAGCTTGGTGTCCTCATGCAGGTGGTCAACCTCCTGTGCGACGGTCGCCATGACCTCGCCCTCAAACACGGAAGCCAGGCGATAGAGGAAGTCCTTCTCATGGACATGTCAGAGGCGGTCCGGGTATGCCGTGGGGCATCCCATATATTCTATGTCGGTCGTGGGCCGTACTACCCGGTCGCACTTGAAGGCGCACTCAAGA
>CASGHA010000036.1 GCA_949319355.1 uncultured Methanospirillaceae archaeon
TGAACATCGATGCTCCACCAGCACACTTGGCGACAATCGATGATTTACGGCACCCCTTGGATGTCAGTTCCCGAAACAGAGTATCCAGGGCGGTGTCAGCGAACTTGCCCGGGCGGTCCGTGTTTGCCGGCGATGCAGGGAGCATAACGTGGGCAAGGCCCCCGATCCCCCGGTCCCTGTCATGGAGGATGAGTCCGATGCAGGAACCAAGCCCGATAGAAGACATGGGCATGGACCCGACTGACCACTCTCCGATCCCAATAATAACGAACCGTTGATCTGGGGTGCCGGCATCTGGCATGGTGCTTCAAACCTGCCTGTGATAAAACGAATATTACTGGGGCTGCCCTCCGAGGAGGGCTTCAAGCATCCGGACAAGATCGATGAGCATCGGGGGATATGGCAGCATGAAGATATTACCCGAGATCCGGTGCTGGGGAGACATGAGTTCGGTCCTGAAAAGGACCACGTCATTGAGGTCACTTGTCTCCTGGGACGCAAGAATCGATTCCATCGCCGCATGGGGCATATCGAGGATCAGCTGGGGGGGAGATGGAAGCATGATGATGTTGAGGAGGGTGGCCGTTGCGTCCAGGAATGCCGAGACCATGATGTTCCCGATTTCAAGGATGGCGCTCTCGTCCATCTCTGAAAACTCGCGGTTTTCCTCAGTCATCCCGAGCATGAGGTTTGTCAGACGCTGGACCGAGTCCTTGGGGATGTGCAGGACGATATATCCGCCCGGCGTGACCTCTCCCTGGATCTGGAAGAGAACAAGGGCGGCGATCTCGTCTCCGAGGTATTCATGGACCTGGGAGATGTCGACGATGTGGATCTCCGGTACATTAATCTCGATGGGCGTCATCAGCATCGTGGACAGTGTCGTCGCAGCATGAGCCGCACCGATGTTCCCCATTTCCCGCAGCGCATCGCGCTGGTTTGCTGAAAGCTGCATGGTGGTTTTCCTCACCTTGGTCCTCATACGTGAAATAGCTTCACTCTTTCCGGTAACCTGGCCCTGCTCCTTCACAATCGAGGCGACGTCTATGACGACGACCGCCTCCCCGTCACCCGGTATCGTGACACCACTTACTCCCCGGCAGGATCCAATGAACCGTGAGAGTGGTTTGATAACGACCTCCTGCTGGCCTTCTATGAGGTCGGCGATGATGGCTCCCTTCATATGCCGGTGCTGGATGATGACCAGGATCTCTCCCTGCTCCGATCTCCCGAACATATCATCAAGACGGTGGAGCGGGATAATCTCTTCCCGGAGGAGGATTGCTTCATTCCTTCCTACCTTGTGGATCGACTGCGCCGTGAGGCTTGCGACCTCAGCCACGTTGGCGATGGGAATGGCGCACCTTCGCCCGTTGACCCTGACCATCATCACCATCACGATTGCCATGGTCGGGGGAAGGACGAGTTCGAACCGGGTCCCCTCACCCTCTGCCGAATCGACCTTAATGGTACCTTTCAGAGATTCTATGGAGGTCTTGACGACATCCAGCCCGACACCTCGGCCACTGACATCGGTTATCTTTTCCGCCGTAGAGAAGCCGGGCTGGAAGAGGAGGTCATACACCTGTTCAGGCGAGTAACTCTCCGCGGTTTCCCATGATATCAGGCCGCGTTCAACCGCCTTCTTCCTGACTTTTTCGAGATTGATCCCCGCCCCGTCGTCCTCGATTATAATAAGGACATTGTCCCGGTCCCTGCGGGCGGAAAGTTTGAGCGTTCCGGTCCTTGCTTTGCCCTCACTCTCCCTGACCTCCGGGGACTCAATCCCGTGGTCGATTGCGTTCCTGATAAGGTGGAGAAGCGGGTCGTTGAGGCCGTCAAGGACACTCCGGTCAAGCTCGGTGTCCCCTCCCTCGATGGTAAAATCAACCTCCTTGCCTATCTTCATCGCAAGGTCGCGTACCGTCCTTGGGAAACGGTTGAAGATCTGGTTGAGAGGGATCATCCTGATGTTCATCATCAGGTTCTGGAGGTCTGAAACAGAACGCCCGACCATGTTCAGGGTCTCATCGAGTTCCCGTATCTGGTGCTTGTGGGCTATCTGGGTGAGTCTCCCCCGGTTTATCACCAGGTCCTCGACGAGGTTCATCATCTGGTCAAGACGGGCAATATCGACACGGATGTTTTTTATCTCCCTGACCTTGTCGTGTTTGTCCTCTCTCTGGCCACCATCGGCTGCTCCCGAAAGGCGCCGGGCCTCTCCTGCCTCGTCCCTCCCGGCTCCGGTCTCCTGCTTCGTTTCCTGGATGTTCAGGGGGACTACATCATACTGAGAAAAATCCGGCCCGCTGATTGCATTTTTTAATGCCCCGAGGTCAGAGTCGCTGGCCAGGGCGAGTTCAAATGACCCGTCGAACACCCCGTCCTCAACGACCTCACGGGAAGGGTTTACCGAAATGATCTGTCCCAGTTCCTCAAGGTTCTGAAGCGCGATCATCGCCCGGAGGTTCCTGTTGTCGCAGGTATCTGAAAGCCTGATACTAATTCTATACTCCGGAAGCCCGGAAGGGCTGGTATCAGTGGCGCTTGCCGCACTATCCCCGGTTTTCACCTGCGCAGGCTGCAGGTCCTGTGCCGTCTCTTTTTTGCCTACCCAGGCCTCGAGACGTTCCGTCCTTGCGCCGAGGTCTTCAAGGGTCCCTGCACCCCCCTGTTCGATGTCGTCAAGGAGCCGCTCGATATCGTCGGAGGCAGACAGCAGGTCATTCATGATGGTTGCCGTCGTCTCAAGACTCCCGCCGCGTATCTGGTGGAAAACGTCTTCCATTGCGTGGCAGAGACGCTGCATCTGGTCATAACCCATGGAGGCCGACATTCCCTTCAATGAGTGGGCAGCCCTGAATATCTGGTCGATAGCACCTTCGTCTGACCCTTTTTCAAGAATGAGGAGGTTTTTCACAATCTGTTCATGGTATTCCCGGGACTCAGCGACATAGAGGGCCCGGTAGGCGTCCATTTCAGACATCACGGACCACCCATCCGGTCAACCGCTGCAACCAGCTCCCCCGCTATATCCTTTAACGGGAGGACCTTGTCGACCGATCCGGTGGAAAGGGCCGAACGGGCCATGCCGTATACCAGGCAGTCCTGTTCCCGGCAGACCATGGTCGTCCCTCCGGCGGCCTTCACCGCTGCCGTGCCGGCTCCCCCGTCACCGCCCATCCCTGAAAGGATTACGGACACAATACGCGGGCCGAACACGTGAGATGCGGATATGAATGTCTTGTCGACGGCAGGCCTGACATTATGGAGCGGGGGGGCCTGGGAAAGGGTCACTTTTCCCCTTTTTATCCCGCCGTCGGCGATGAACCCCGATACTATCGTATGATACCCCGCCTTTGATACGAGGCCGTGACCGCTCATGAGGATATCTCCCGTTTCTGTTTCTTTCATGGATATCGGGGTAATCCTGTCCAGGCGGGAGGCAAGGGCTGCGGTGAAGCCACCCTCGGGCATGTGCTGGGTAATGATGACTGATGCATTGAGGTTTTCAGGAATGGCCGAAAGAATTACATCAAGCATCGGCGGGCCCCCGGCCGAGGACCCGATCAGGACGAGGTTGCCTGATGCATCCTCACGGGCGATATGGGCCTTTTTAGGGACAACTTTAATCCGGACAAGGTTTTTGACCTTTTCATTGAGCTCCTTCTCGATGTTCCGGACGGTCGTAATGCCCTGTGGCTTGAGCATGAAATCGTCGGCTCCGAGGAGCATGGCCCTCCTGGTCATATCAGCGCCCTCGGCCGTCAGCGAGGAGAGCATGATTGTCTTTGGGAAACTGCCGACTGATTTCTTCCGCTCAAGGACGCCGATACCGCTCAGTCTGGGCATCTCGATATCAAGCGTCATCACGTCCGGAGACAGGTCCCTGATCTTGTCAAGGGCCTCCTCTCCGTCATTCGCCACCCCCACGACCTCTATTTCGGGGTCCTTCGAGAGCATGTCCTTTATGATCGTCCTCATGAAAACGGAATCATCAACGATCAGGACGGTGATCGCCATTTAGGATCCAAGGACGGATTTTATCTCTTCAAGGACTTTCGGGGCCTGGAAAGGTTTGACGATGTAGCCCTTCGCACCGTTTTTTATAGCAAGCTTGACCATCTGTTCCTGGCCCACCGCAGTGCACATAATAACCCTCGCGTTCGGGTCGATTCCCCGTATGGCCTTCAATGCCTCGATACCATTCATTTTCGGCATGACGACATCCATGGTGACAAGGTCCGGCTTCAGTTCCTTGTACTTCGCAACCCCGTCATCACCGTCTTCACCCTCGCCGACAATGGTATGACCTCCTGCAGTGAGGATGTTTTTAAGGAGAGTTCTCATGAAGAGCGTATCATCGACTACGAGTATTTTTCCCATCGGATTCCCTCATTTCAGGTGTTTTAATCTCATCATTATTCTTATAAATGATTTCGCACGTACCGAATGCCTACCCTGGCAGTATCCCGTCAGGTTGATGGTTTTATTGCTTCAGAAATATACCGGACCCCTTTCGGGGTGAGCTGAAGTTCCCTCCTGACCAGCATGACCTCGGCAAGGCCGAGACCAAGGAGTTTGTCAAGTATCGCATCGAGGTCCTTGTGGGAAAGGTTCAGCATCCCTTCTATCGAGTGCGTGTCCATGCCGCTATATACAAGCATAGCTACCTGTGCCGAAACAGGGTCCAGCTCGTCACCCTTCATCTCGTTTTGCTTTGTGGCATCACGCAGATAATTATAAAGCACCTGCAGCGTTGAGATTGGGCACAGGACAAAACTGGTGACAACGTCCTTGTCTTCAAGGTGCTCTATCTTCACGACATCGGTCTGCTTTTTCTGGACCTCGCGTTTCGTGAGTTCGATGCTTGCTACTTCCTTTAAGGGCACACAGACCTGTTTGGCCTGTGACGCGAACCATATCCCTGTTCTCATGACCGCGATGAACCCTTTTTCCCAGTTCGCATTGGTCACAAGGACACCTCCCCGTATGGCAGGTGACATAAAATATGCCATGATGCGGTAGGCATTGCATGCCTTGATAATGCGGATCTTCAGTGCGGTCAGTACTTTCTCGACTGATGCAATCCGGTACGTGACATCCGGCGATCCCTTGATGGTTACGATGATGATGGACTTCCGCTCTTCAAGGTCAATAATATTTTTATACGGGACCTCGACGCCGAATGGGTCGGGAAGGGCCATCCTGTCCTCGCTGATATCAATCTTCGTGGTGACCCATGCCCCACCTTTCTCGATCTTGACCGGTACTTCTGCCATGAAAATCACCCGCCTGTCTTGTTGATCATCTCAATGACGGAGGTCAGTTCCTTTTCGAGGTCCACGGCCGGGACCTTGACATTTTTCAGCTCACGTAAAAGACTGTCCTCATCGTTCTTCTTGATGCTCTTGATGTCAGACTGAAGGGATGCCAGAAGGTCGTCCTCGTCCGAACCACCTCCGCCGCCGAATGAAAATGCGTCTTCCTGGTTTTCCTCGCCGCCCTCGTCGTCATCAAGCGCAGATGAGGACATCCATGACGGGGATGGTTCCCCCCCAGCCTCCGCCAGCCCGCTGCCTGACCCGCTGTCGAGGCTGATGCTGTCAAGGTCTGCCGCTCCTCCGGCCTGGTCTATAGCGCTTCCGATATCGTCGATATTCTGGTCGAGGATGTCCTTCACTTCGTCGGTATTGTCTTCGTCGAGGGTAATCGATGCATCCTCATCCTCGATGGTAATATCGAGTTTTTCGATATCACCTTCGGGCAGGACGGGCGTGTCGAGTTCAGGGTTGACGGCATCGAGGAGAGAGAGATCGTCGTCGAGAGAGACTGAATCGAGGAGGTCGGTATCGATCTCTTCGTTTACAAGGGGAAGGAGGGGATCAGCGTCAGGCCTGCTGGAGGTCGGGGTTGCCATCTGGGGTACTTCCGAGAGGGCGCTTTTTGCCGGTTTTTCAGGTATCCTGGTCTTTTTTGGTGTTGCCTTCTGTGCAGGCGGCTGGGTAGGCTTTCCCTTTTCTTTCCTGATATTACCAAGGAACGTGGAGAACCCTTTTTTCATGAGAGAGAAGGTCTCCCTGGTGCCTCCCGTTTTTTCTGCAGGTCTGCCTTTTTTCTCATTCGACACCTTTTTTTCCAAAGGTTTTCCTTCACCTTTTTTGAGCCGGATCTTTTTGAGATTCCCGAGAGGGATCGTCCCGGATGCGATAAGGATTGCGAAAATGATGACGATGAGGACGACTATGAGATAAAAAAGCGGGATATCGAAAAGGAAGATGACCAGCCCGCCGGCTATGACTGCCCCAAACATCAGGATCCGGCGGATGGAGTCCTTCATTCTTATATTCCTTTGAAGGTGGGTATATTAAAGAATAGTCCCACCATGAACGGTGCGATAATGTAGATGATGCCGCTTACCGTGCAGAGGAGGCTCGCAAAGAAGTAATAGAGATAGCGGTCCCCTCCCATCACGATCTTTCCGGCAAGGGTGTTCGATATGGTGAGGAGCATGATTACGATGATGATGTACATCGTTACATCGCCCACCGGGAAGTTCACGAACATCTGCAGGCCTCCACCCATGGTCCCGCCAATCGAACCCGGCTGGGAGATGGCTGATCCTGCCTGGGGGAGCGTCTCCATGACCTGCTTGATGGCTGAGCCCATTTTTATGAGGATATGGAAGAGAAAAAGGAGGATGGCGACCATCATGGCGTGCATCGGGACAAGCAGGACGATGAACCCCATTCCAACCGTGTTTCTCCGCTCCCTGAGCAGGGTCTGTTCCAGCATGGATGAACCGATGATCGATCCGACTGCGTCAGGTTTACCTCCGAGCTCACAGGCGTCACGGAAGATATTCAGGTACTTCGTGATCAGGTTGCTCCCGCTTTCCGAGAGGAACCGGTCCCAGCTCCGCTTCTCGTCAAGGCCCAGGTTCAGCTTCGAGTAGACACTGCTGATAAGGGGTTCGAGGGCTATCAATGACTTGCGGTCAATGTCTTTCAGGGCATGGGTGGTCGTCACGCCTTTGCCACCCATGACCGCCCCGAGACTCCTGATAAACGTGGGGAACTCGGCGTCCCTCTTGACGATGTTCTGGTCGTCAAGATAGCCAATAAGCCCCAGGGGAAAGAGGAGAAGGCCGAACAAGAGCAGGGCGAGGCCAAAAAAGTCCATCCAGTTCGGGGTGAACACCATCCCGAGGACGAGGATCATGATCATCACGCCTATCGCCAGCGGGACGATCCGTTTTTCGAGCCTGTGGACCATGTTCTGTTCACGCGAGCCCGTAGGGAGCGAGTGGGTCTTGTCATCGGCTGGGACCGAACGGTACATCGT
>CASGHA010000037.1 GCA_949319355.1 uncultured Methanospirillaceae archaeon
TCATCAACCTGTTCCTGACCATCATCTTCATCGGGGACTTCGGGTACCGGATAATCACGGCAGATTCAAGAACATTTTACTTCTTCCGGGACTTCGGCTGGGCCGACCTGCTCGCGTGCTTCCCCCTGCTGCGGTTTCTCAGGCTGTTCCGTATCTTCAAGGCCTACCGGCTCGTAAACACGCACGGTTTTGCCCGGATCCGTGATTACCTCATGTACAACCGGGCGGAATCGGCGATCTACATCCTGATCTTCGCCGTCATCATCATCCTCGAGGGAGGCTCGGTCCTTGTGCTTTCCGCTGAAAGCAAGTCTCCCGATGCCAACATCCGGACAGCCATAGACGCGATGTGGTGGGCGTACGTGACCATCACGACGGTCGGGTACGGCGACCGCTACCCGGTCACGAGCGCAGGAAGGCTCGTCGGCATGCTCGTCATGACGACCGGTGTCGGCATATTCGCGACCTTCGCCGGTTTCATCGCGAACAAGCTCCTTGCTCCCTCAAAACAGGAAGAGGACAAGGAGGCACGGGAACAGAAGGAACAGGCCGATCTCGGGAAGGAACTGGTCAGGCGGGTCGGGGACCTGCAGTCATCGCTGGAACGGCAGGAACGGCTTAACGCCGACATGGCCGCAAAACTCGAACGCATTGAGCAGGCCCTCGCACAGGGAACACCACCGTCCCGGGACCAGCAGGAACGGCTGTGAGCCTGATACGGGCGGGACCAGTCTTCGAGAGGTGTTTTTCGGACGAGGAACAGGATTCCCATCCGGGCCACCATCTCTCTCCGGGTCAACCAGCATCCCCACGGTTCATTCTGAACCTTCGGTCCCACTCCCTCCGGTAGCAGGTTAAAAACCCGAGGGACCTGACAGAAAAATCCACCCGTGCAGGTCAGGAAGACCTGCCGTCGCCAGGACCTTCCCCGGTATCAGCTTCCATGAGGTCGGCTATCCAGCGGGTCTCGTCGTAACTTTTCATGACGAGGTAGACGAGCATCGTGAGCGGGACACCGGCAAGGATGCCGAATCCTCCAAGAATGAACCCCCAGAAAAGGAGCGACAGGAAGACCACCGTCGCCGAGATGTTCAGCTGTTTTCCGGCGAGGTGCGGGAAGAGGATATATTCCGCGAGCTCGTTGACAATGACCGCGACCACGAGGACCAGGACCGCCGCTCCCACTCCGAGGTCAATCCATGCAAGGAGGACAGGAGGGACGAGCGCGATGAAAAAGCCGATGTACGGGATGTAGCCCATGATGAACATCAGGAAGCCCCAGAGTACCGCTCCTTCAACGCCGAGAAGCGCCAGGACGGCCCCGAACAATACCCCTACGAGAAGGTTCACCTTGGTCCGGACGATGAGGTAGTCCACGAGAGTCTGGCGGAACTCGCCGAGGTTGTCAGAAAGCATGGGGTGAACCTCACGGAGTACCCGGTCGAGCCTCCGGGAGTGGCCCCCCGCCTCAAGAAGGAGAAAGAACGTAGTGAAGACGACGATGAAGAGGAGCACCACCCGGTTGATGACGCTGGAAACGATCCCCTGGACCGCTCCCGAATAGGTCCGGACAAGCCCGGGATAGTCCGGCCCGGAGTCCGTAACGACCCCGAGGGACTCTGCCGTCACCTGGGCCCCCTGGAGGTTCCGGGCCAGGGCGTCCTCGTATTCAGGGATATGACTGACGAGGGGGAGGACGGAGAGGATGACGAGGGCGACGATTCCGGCAACGCAGAGCAGAAAGAGTACGAAGGCGAGCGTACCTGAAACCGCCGGGGGCAGGCCCTTTTTCTGGAGCCATCCCGATACGAGGGTGAACAGGACAGCGATGAAGACCGAGATGACCAGGGGGCCGAAAAAGTCGGAAAACATCCTGATTCCCGCGAGGATGATGAAGGTGCAGGCAACCAGGAGGACGGTCCTTTCGGCCCCCCGGAGGCCCGGTGATTCGGTCATATCAGTCCACCCGTACGCACCCGAACCTATTTGAGGGTATCCACCTGCGGGCGGCCGCGTCCACCGGTTGTCCGGCCCGGGCCTGAGCTGCTCTGCACCGCCGGTGGTACCTGGAAGCCTGCCGGCAGGACCCCGCCGGACCAAAGTACCGCGAAATCCGACAGGTAAGCGGGGAGAGAAACGGATAGAAACGCCGACTTACATGGCGCAGGGGGTTCGTGATTTCAACCCGGTGAATGAAAACGGTGCTGGCACCGATAAAAAAATTAGAACCTGGGCTGCCGGTGTTTCGGCAGGCAGTCCCGGCAGTAGACGGGTCTTCCCTCGGTTGGCTTAAATGGGACTTCACATTCCTGACCGCAGTCTGAACAGACTACCTTGGTCATCTCTCGGGGGCCGTAATTACGCGGACCGCTCCCAAAATTAGATTTGTACATGATTCTGCTCGAACAGAGTTAAAATTCACTGATGATTTTTAAAACTGTGGTATTAAGCATGATTGCATCCTATTTAAAATCCTGCATTGTACGAATCTCACAGGCATTTTTCCGGATTAACGTCAGTCCGAGAGGTACTATCTGGGAAACGACCAGGTACGCGGACGGTAACTGAACTGACATGTACGATCGGCAGGGATACCGGTCGGGAATCTGAAAAGATTTCCCGTTGAGGAGCCCTGTCCGTCAGAAAGGCATACATTATAAAAAAACTGGCCGGGGTATCCTGCATTTCCCGGCATGCATCCCGTTTCGGGTTTCTAGGAGGAAATTATTCTGCTGCCGGCCCGTCGGAGCGGAAACGTGCCGGTGCAGGGTGTTTCCAGGCACCAAGGTTGGACTAGAGGAAGTGGCATGTGCAATGGGTCGTTCTTTTTTATTCCATCACCTCGCGTCGGCCCTGAACGCATACAGGGCGGTTCTTTTCATGAACTCATTTCCATCACTGTCAGGGAATGCCAGTGACCGGAGTGCACCTGCAACCTCGGCTCTCCGGCCAGCCCACCTGGGGGTCCCGTGGCAGGATACGAGGGGTGGAATACCCCCCGAACCAGGAAGTGCCGATGGGAACAAGGACTCTCTCCCTCCCGTCAGCCGGCCCGTGCAACCGGCCGCAGGGGAGTAGGGGCCCGGGAAACCGGGGGGAGTCCAGCCAGTGCCGTGTATGGACACCGGACAGCTCCCCGCGGAACCCCCTTGGACCGGCCACATTCCACGGACGCCAGCGAAGGAGCCGCGGCGACGTGCAGACCAATTGCCGGTTCAGGGTATCCCATGATGCTTGACACCTGAGGTTAGAT
>CASGHA010000038.1 GCA_949319355.1 uncultured Methanospirillaceae archaeon
TCATGTAATGATAGGATTCACCGATTATTTTTCCATATTCCATAGATAACCGGTGTATCATGGGCAGCCAGACACTATAAAAATGCAGGTATGAAAGTTACATCGCAAATCGCCAGCAAGTCTTTTCCCGCGAGCCTGACACCCGGTACCTGCAGGGCAGGTGTCTTATCACCCTGCCCTCCATGATGTTCCTTAGGAATCGGAAAAATACCGGAGTACGGGCATCATGAGCAGGACGGGTGCTGTTACGGCCGCCAGGGACACCCACTGCAGAGGTGACAGGGGGACCGTCCCGAAAACGGCTCCTCCGAACTGCACGATAAATGCCTGGACAAGGACGATCGCTCCCATGACCAGGAAAAACACCGGGTTGCCCCTGAAAAAGGGGGGCATGACCCCGTTAAATGCCCTGCAGTTGATCCCGTTCCATACCTGGGCAAGGACGAACGCGGTAAAAAATGCCGTCGATTGTTCCCCGACCGAGAACCCGACAGGAAAACCGTACACCATCACGACAACGCCGGTTACCACGTAGAGCAAGGCGGTAAACCCAATTGCCTTTTTCATGTACGGCGTTATGACAGGTGCCTGTCTTGGGACAGGTCTTTTTTCCATCAGTGCTGCATGCGGGGCTTCCGAACAGAGACCTATGGCTGCGAGCGAGTCCATGATGATGTTGATCCAGAGGAGCTGGACGATGGTAAAGGGGGGTTGCATGCCAAGAAGCACCGCAAGAAAGGTCAGGGCGGCGGCAGCGACGTTTATCGTGAGCTGAAAGACCAGGAACCGCTGGATATTCTCATAAAGAGCCCTTCCCCACCATACCGCGTTCCTGATGGCCGGGTACGAATCGTCAAGGAGGATGATGTCGGCGGCTTCCCTCGCAACTTCAGTACCATTTATTCCCATAGCCAGGCCGACATCGGCCTGGCGGAGTGCCGGTGCATCATTGGTCCCGTCACCAGTAACCGCCACGACCTCGCCGTGTGCCTGCAGGTCCTGGACCAGCAGGAGTTTGTCAAGAGGCTCTGACCGGGCAAGGACATCCAGTTCCAGGGATGCACGGCGGCGGGCCTCTCCTGTGAGGGCCCGAAACTCGCTGCCGGTGATGATGGTCCCATCCCCGAGTATCCCGGCTTCACGGGCGATGGCCTTTGCAGTTTCAGGACTGTCGCCGGTCACCATCTTGGTCCTGATACCGGCGTTGCTGCAGGACCTGACCGCCTCCGCGATACCAGGTCTCAGTTCGTCCCTGATACCGACATACCCGTCCCAGACAAGGGGGGGGGAAGCCCCCCCGTGTGAGGAAAGTTCACCATGCGCAAAGGCAAGGGTCCTCATGGCCCTTTCAGACAGTCGTGATAACGGTTCAAGGTCTGGTACAGGGTTGCAGAGCCTGGCGACGACCTCGGGAGCCCCCTTGACAAGGAGGACCCTACGCCCGTCCACGTTTATCGTGGTAGACATCATCTTCTTCCGTGAGTCGAAGAGCTCCTGGGATACCAGGGGGAACTGTGCCCGGAGCACGGTGAACTCGATCCCGTGCCGGACAAGCCACCGCAGAAGAGCGCCTTCCGTCGAGTTCCCGACTGCCACCACCCTTCCTTCTCTCGTCTCCAGGTCGGCGGTGCTGTTCACCGCAGCATTCAGTGTTATCCAGCCGCCCGGGGTATCCGGCACTCCCCGGGACCTGCTGACAGGCTCCTCAACAGAGGCCTCTGCCACCTCCATGCGGTTCATCGTGAGGGTCCCGGTCTTGTCAGTGCAGATGACCGTCACCGACCCGACTGTTTCACAGGCAAGGAGTCGTTTCACAAGGCTGAAAGCCCGCGTCATCTTGCGCATGGCCAGGGCGAGCGATATCGTCACGCTGACCGGGAGACCCTCGGGTACCGCGACAACGATGATGACGACAGCCAGCATGCAGATGTTGAGGATGTACCCGGCGGTGTCGACAGGCGATCCGGCATAAGCCCCTGAAAAATATCCCTCCACGAGAAGGGTGGCCATGATGAGTGCAGCCATGAGGTACCCGAACCTGCTGATGACCCTGGACAGGTCGAGGAGCTTGACCTGAAGCGGCGTCAGGGGACGGGTCTCTTCGTATAAAGAGGCGGCAATCCTGCCTGAACGGGTATGGTCCCCGACCGCTGCGGTAATCATCCTGCCCCTGCCGGCGGTTATCCAGGTACCTTTCAGGACAAGGTCATGCTCCCCTTTCTCCACCGGTTCACTCTCACCGGTAAAGGCGGCCTCGTCGACCTACATATCGAGGGAAGTCAGAAGGTAGCCGTCTGAAGGGACGGCATCGCCTGCTTCGAGGAGGACGACATCGCCGACGACGACCTCGTTCATCGGGGTGGTGATCGTGCTCCCGCCACGGAGGACCTTTACCCGGGTCTTATCACGCACGGTCTGCAGGGCGTCGAACTCACGGTTGCTCCTGTGCTCGGTCAGGAACGAGATCCCGGTTGCGAGGACGACGGCGAAGATGATCCCGAGGGTATCGAGAAGGTTTTCCCCCTGGAAGACTGACACACCGGCTGACAAAATAACTGCGACAAGGAGGATCCTGATAATAGGGTCATTGAATTTCCCAAGGTACTGCCGCCACGCAGATACGCGTCGGGGTGGCGTCATCCTGTTTTCGCCAAAACGTTCCCGGTTTCTGATGACCGATGCAGGGTCGAGCCCCCCTTCTCCGGCACTCTCGAGGAGGAGAGAGAGAGGGACCAGGTCAGGATCCTCTGTCATTTCGTCGGAGCCGTGGGTTGTATTGGAAGAATGCATGGAAATAGTGCGCCCCGGATGGTATCCCCTGAAAAGGGAAAAATGGTGACGGATATACTGTGTTCTCTGATCATTTATGCCGGGAATTCCTTTAAAGGTCTCCCGGATGCAAGGTCACGAAGGCCGGCTCCTGTTGCGAGCATGGATATCTGTCCGGCCTGCTCTCACAGGGAGCGCACCAGAGGCCTTCTGCAGGCTGCCCCTTTTCTTCAGATGTCCTTCCACCCATTCCTTTATACGGTCGTGAAAGAGAAGCGTATCAATCAAACTGCGGGGGATGCTGTTGTGATTTCCGTACTCTATGCTGACCATGACCCTGACCTTCTGAAAAGCGGGAAGGCATTTCTCGAAAAGGATGGCATAATTTCAGTCGACACGGAGACCTCGGTCCAGGGTGCCCTGAAGCGGTTCGGGTCAAAACAATACGATATCCTTGTTTCCGGGAAAATGACAGGGAAAATGGACGGGATATATATCTTAAAATCAGTCCGGGCCGTCGGAAGGATACCGTTCATATTCTTTTCCAGCCGGAACGGCGAGGAGTTTGTCATCGAAGCCCTCAACAGTGGTGCCGGTTACTACCTCGCATGGGACGCCAATCCAGAAGAAATGTTCCCTGACCTTTACCGGTTAATCATCACTGCAACGAGGATCCCGGAAAGCAGGCAATTTCTAATGGATTTCATCACCATCCTCCCGATCCCGTCGTTCATCATCGACGAGGACCATGTCATCAGGTGGTGGAACCATGCCCTTGAAGACTACAGCGGGTTCTCTGCTGAACGGATGATCGGGACGTCAGACCACTGGAAACCATTTTATGACCACCAACGGCCCTGCCTGGCGGACCTGGTCGTTGACGGGGCCACCGACGGACTGTACCGGTTATACAACGGCAAGAACCCCAGGGTAACGCCGGTTACCGGGGCATACGAGGCTGCAGACTTTTTCCCGTCGATAAAAGGAGGGACTCTCCTCTTTTTCACTGCTGTGCCGGTCAGGTATGCAGACGGATCGGTTGCCGGGGCGGTTGAAACGCTCCAGGACATCTCCCGTATCGGAGGTACCAGGAAAAGCACGGGCTGACAGGAATAATGCCTATGAATATCCCCGTATTATGAGGTGAACCAGGACAGCGCCCCGGGACAATGGTCAGCATAAGAGGGAACACCCCGGGAATACGAGGGGTTCCCTGGTTTATCCTGCACCGCTGGTAACAATAGTGTCCCTAAGGAGGTCACTGCCGCCCCTGACTCCTGCCCTTCTCTTCCTCACGAGGTGTCCACCCCGGCCATTTCTGAACTAATGCATTTTTAGCGCTCAAAACGGTATAATCAGGCATTTTACCTTTCATTTCTTATAATAACCCAGATCCTTGATTCTGTTGTGCAGGGCATACAGCTCAACCATCAAGGCAATTTATCAACGGTTTTCATCAATAGCACCGTTTAAATAAAAAAACAAAAAAGAATCCTTATCTATTCCCAAATCCATAGCGGCTTAATGACGGGAGCTGATAGTACCTCTGCCCGCTCCTCTCATGCGTGTCTTTTTTACTCAAATGAAGAAGAATACTGGGATGCAGTAACGGCCTTCATCTCGGAGGGCCTGGTGAAGGGAGACCTGGTCCTTTTCATCGCAGACACTCCCGTCCAGGAGGAACTCATTGCCCGGCTCAGCCATGACGCAGTCCGGGTTATAGACGGGCTCAAATCCGGGCAGCTCATGCTCAGGACCCCGGAGGAGACCTATCTGAGACATGGGGACTTCGACCCTGAGCGGAGTATAACCGATGTCCTGAATTTTTCAAAAAGAGCGATTGAACAGGGCTATCGCGCTTTCAGGCTTACAGGAAATGCCGAGTTCACCTGCAGGGATATACCGGGTTCCAATCGCCTCATGGAGTACGAAAACAGCATCAACAACTACCTTGATTCGATCACGTGGCACTCCCTGTGCCAGTACAACCTTACGCAGCTCCCTCACGGACTGCTCCTGGAGGCAATCCACAACCATCCCTATGTCGTCCTCGGGGGGGTCACCCGGAAAAACCCGTATTATCTCGCGGTTAAGGGTGGAGTCCATGAAAATCTTACACCATCTGCCCTTTTATCGCGGATGGATATTTCTTCCGGAGCCAGCGCCCGGGAAACGGACCTGAACAGGCAATCCCACGCCCATCAAAGTTCCGATACACTCCTGTCACGGGCACTTCAGGCGCTTCCGGGGAGAATCAGCATCCAGGACCGTGACCTGCATGTGGTATACAGCACATCGCCGGATAGAACACCCACTCTTACCGGCCAATCCGCATCCCTGCCGTACTGTTACCACGCATTCATGGGCCGGGACTACCCGTGCGACGCGTGTCCCATGGAGGTTACGCTTGAGACCGGCCAGAACGCGGTTGGTTCCAGCCCGGTCCCTCATGAGGGCTCAGTCGCCGAAATACGGACCTATCCTCTCACCGACCATGCCGGACAGGTCACCCATGTCCTTGAACATATTCTCCCTGTACACCACGCCCGCAATACCGGGTCCTCCTGCAGGATGCCTGACCATGCATACGAGTATGCACTCAAGGCAGCGAATAGTGGCATGTTCCGCCTGGACACCGTCCTGCGGACCCTGTCGGGAGACCCTGCACTCCTCGGGACGGTTGGTTACCCGTTGCAGGAAGGCAATACCTCCTGGGGAGACATCTCGGATCTCGTTCACCCCGAAGACAGGGAAATCTTCATCACCACATCCGATGACCTCCCACAGAACGGAAAAGGGTTTGTCTGTCATGCGAGACTTCGTTGTGCATCGGGACAGTGGCTTGAACTCGAGTTCCGTGGAGGGGCCTCAGTGCTCGGTCCTTCCGGGAACCCTGTCATCGTGACCGGCCTTGCCACCGACCTCGGAATGGTCAGTCCGGAGCGTTCAGCCCTGCATGAAGCCCAGAGGAAGATCTACCTCCTCACCACAGCCACCCGTCATGACATTGCCAATATTGTAACCGCCCTCCTCGCCTACCTCAACCTTGCAGAGGAGATCGTCAGCGAGGATGAAGCTGGGGAGTTTCTTAAAAAAGGAGAATCCCTGGCCCAGGCAGTGCGTGACCAGCTCCAGTTCATGAAGGACTACCAGGAGCTGGGTGTCCGCGGCCCGATGTGGCTTGACATCCGGGACGTGATCATGACCGCCGCCGCACTCCTTGAACACACACTGGTGCAGTTTTCCTTCTCGCTCCAGCCTGCCCTTATCTTTGCCGACCCCATGGTCAGGAAGGTGTTTTCAAATATCTTTGACAATGCATACCGCCATGGCGGGCATGTCACCAGGATAATTGTAAAGGGATACCCGGCCGGGTCGGGATACTGCATAACCGTCGCCGATGACGGCTGCGGAATACCCCTAGAGGACAAGGAACCCATCTTTTCGAAAGGCAGGGGAAAACATACAGGGCTCGGCCTGTACCTGTGCAGGGAGATCCTGTCGATCACGGGCATCTCCATCAGGGAGAAGGGAGAACCAGGAAAAGGTGCTTTTTTTGAAATCCAGGTCCCATCCCACGGCTATCGCCCCCTGGCTGATGCCACGGGAGGGACGACTCCTCCAACCGGGTAGACCGCCGTTCGACCTGGTCATGCCTCTCCGGGACTACGGAGTGTACACTACCCGTACCAGGGACACTGACGAATACTTTCACCTTCCCCGCAGGTCCGGCTGAATACCTGGCGGGTCCCCGGTTATACGATACGTATGGACGGGTCTGTTTTTGAGGATGAGCAGGGAAACCTCCAGAAGGTCTGGAAAGCCATACAGGAAGGGAACAGGGAGGTCATGGATATTTACGAGGTAAGCGGTCTCCTGCCGTTCTGGCCCCTGGCCCATACCTGTCTGCTCTACCTCATGGAAGAAGGCTACATAAACTTAAACGACGAGTACGACCGGGCAGACCTGACCCGGAAGGGACAAAATGCACTATTTTTGCAGGATTTCACCCCTGGACCCTCCTGAAGTGCAATTTTTTCGGGACGGGTTATAGTGGGACCGTAATCGTAATTGGATAGTGCAGACCACCTGTACTTCCATGTATCTCTCCCCGAAGGTGGTTATGACCATTCTCTGCTTCGTGCTAGCAGGATGCCTGGCACTTGCAGGTTGTACCTCGAACCCACCCGTCTCTTCAGGACCGGCAGGGTCCGGTGCCGGGGCACCTCATCAGTCACCCGGTGCTGCAGCTCCGCAGGGAGATATCCGGACGCCGAGGGAAACGGCAGGGTATCCCGGGACAGAGGACGATACCATATTCAGCAAGGCTCTTATGGAGTCGATTTCGTCGCTGGAACCGCGGCTCCAGATGATAATGGACTCTTCGGAAAGCCTCGACGCCAGGGCTCTCCGCGAAAACGGGACACTGCTTGCCCAGGAATCAGAAAACGCGTACAGGACTATCAGTAAAATACCTGTTTCCAGAGCGGTCCAACCGATGAAAGACAATTATTTAAACGCTCTTTCAAAGTTCAAAGAGTCCGGGATGAAGATAAGCCAGGGCACAGATGCCATGGACATGGGGGATATGGATACCGCTGAAAGACTCCTGACTGAAGCAGGAGATGCACTGGCGGCAGGTTCAGAATTCCTGAACCTTACGGAAGACTCGGCAACCAGGATAGGGTTCTGAATTATTTCGCATTTCATTTCCCTGATCTTCTCACTGGCCCTGACTTTCAGAAAGGTGATCATCCCATACGTTCATGCTCCAGCACATCATTTATATCATGATAGGAGATGCTCAGATTCGTCGTGACGTGAAAGACAGGGAAGAATTCGTTGTCGAGGAAGTAAATGAAACGGGAGAGCCGCAGAATGTCAGGATACGGTTGCCAAAAAGCAGAAACCGGGAGATGTTCGCCTCCGCAGACCTGATGCTCGGCTCGAGTCATATCAGGGTCAGGTGCCACGACGGAGTTACCCGTCTCGGGCGTATAAAGGGAAAAATCAAGAAACGGGTATGGATAAGGGAAGGAGACACCCTCATCATCACGCCATGGTCTTTCCAGGACGAAAAGTGTGACATCATCTACAGGTATCTCCCGCCGCAAGTGGACTGGCTCCGGAAACACCGGTACCTCTGATTTTTCTAGACCTTCACCCAGCCGTTCCACGGTCAGATGAAGCCTTGGTCTCCAGGGAGGGCTTTTGGGACAATGTTTGAATGCTCATTATGCGGAAGGTGCTGCATGGGCATGGGCGATTACATTGTGATAGAGGAGCAGACCGGCCATTTTGAGTTCAGGGCATGTTGCGTGTCGACCGGGACGGAGTTTGTCGTACGCATCGATGATGACAAGAAAGAGCTTTTCTCTGACAGGACCTGGCCGGACCTGCACCCCGCGGCATGTCCTTTTCTCCGGCCTGCGGGGAATGGACGGATGGTCTGTTCCATCCATGAGGGCAGTCCCTCCCAGTGCAGGGCGTTCAGGTGTATCCTTTTTACCGTCTGGTCAGGGCACGGTGAGAGGATTGGAGCGGTTACCGGGTCCAGGGCGCTTCATACGACGGCCAGGGATTTAAGAGAGACATGGGAGCTTGGCCTGCAGACCATCCCGTTCCATGCTGTTGATATGGAGGAGCAGATGGCGGCATTTCTTGTGAAAAACGGCTATACAATCCGGCCCGGCAACGGTTAAAGACAGCGGTTTTTCCGGTCCCATGGACTGGAAAAATATTTCCCCTGATCTGAAAGCGCGTTATGGCCCGCTCGTGAATATCAGGCCGGATCTTCGCCCGGGATGCCGCCAACCCTTCCGACCCGTCCGTCCTGGAGCCGGACCTTGATGCCATGCGGGTGGAATGCGGAGTTCGTCAGGATTTCCCTGACAATACCCCGGGTCAGCCTCCCGTTTCGCTGGTCCTGTTTCATGATGACATCAACGGTCAGGCCTGGCCTGACCTCCTTTCTGAACCTTCCGTCGCCTTCCCCGGGCATCACTAAAAACCTCGTATCTATTGGCCACCGCCCCATATAGTTTTCATCCACGGTACAACACCGGTGGCGGACCCAGGGCGGGTCAGGACCGCAAGACCTTCATTCCAGGAGCAGGTACTGTGAGGGGAGGGCCTTTCATGGACCAGAACCCGATGGAAGTATTTCAAAAAGAAGCCCCGGAGGTAGCCAGGGCATTCAACAGCCTGATTGAAGCCATTGTTTCCTCCCCGGGACTTGACGGGAAAACGAAACAGCTCATTTACATCGCCATGAAAGCATCCATGGGCGATGAACGGGCGGTCATGGCACATGTACCCATGGCCATGCAGTGCGGGGCTACCCGGGATGAGGTGAGGGACGCGATTATCCTGACCGTTACGGTTTCCGGGGTCAGGGGGGTTGTTTCCTGCCTGCCGGGTGCGATGGCACTGTTTGACAAAACCTGACATCACGGTGCCGGGTCCGGACCCAGGACCCATGTCTTCAGGTCGGTTTTCGCAAGGACAATAGGGGCCAGGAGCTCATAGAGAAGTACCATGCAGGTTCCGGCGACAACGGAATACCAGGACATATATAGCCGTTGCAGTATTCTTGCGCGGGCCGGAACCCGTGGTGAACTGGGTGAGGCCCTGGCCCGCCAGGTCCTGTGTTATCCCCAGTACGACCTCCAGGTTATAGGCGCAAGGATGCAGGCCGAGATCAGGAAGCTCCCCCTGCCGTACAGGGAACAGGTTGGTCCTTTTTTCATCGAACAGGTCTTTGGTTCACATCACCGCCTCCTTGCACTGCACCATGCGGGGGCATGGACAGGAATGAACGAGCCGTTTTCAGACAGGGAAATGGTTGAAAAATTCTGTGCCATGGTCCCTGAAGGCTGCTTCTGCTGGGACGAGCGTGATGAGAACTGTTTCATCAGGTATGGCCCTATGCACCGGTTTTTCTATTACCTGATGGCGTGTTTCACCATGTTTGTCCTTGATGAACCCGGCCACCCTGTCGGGACACCCTTCCCTGGATCTTTCCGCGTAGAAAAGAAGAACGGCGCCTTTACGTGCCCCATACGCGACAAGGAGAAAGAGGTCTTTTATTCAATCTGCAACTTCTGCCCGGCAAAGCAGAGCGAAATGCCAGCATAGTGATACTCCTTTGACAGTTCAGGAACGGCTGCCATAGGACATCGTCGCCCGGATCTTTCTACGGGAGCCTGGAACAAAGTCCTTTCCTAAATGGGATAGCCGTCCCGGGACAGGATATAAGAGGGATAGAGGAGCAAAGAGGTAGGACTATCATTCCTTTCCAGGGGGCATCCACACCATGATTTCCGTCCGGTTCTACCGGACTTACGATATCGGCAAGGAAATTGACTTAAACCGCCTCGAACAGGCCCTGGCCCGCTCTTATTTCACGGCAAGGGCCAGTTTCCAGAGGATCAGGCCGAAGTCCATCATCATGGAGGAACCCCCTCTCTCGCTCCGTCTTCACCCGGTGCGGGTCGAGACAGGCGGCAGGCAGTATGACTTCGAGGTATTCGCACGGGTTTATGACATAGGCGCTATCAGCCTCTGCTTCATCTTCGAAGACCTGCTCTCTCCTCTTTCCGCCCTTGAGGACCTCGCGGTCCTTTTTACCGGGCAGGAGGGCCTCGATGAGACGTTTAATACCTATGTTGGCACTCTTTCCGAGGTCCTTCTTCCTCATATAAGTAACCTGTCGATAAACAACGGTTTTTTTGAGGACTACACCATCTTCATAACTGACCACCTCGACGACTCCCTGGACCCTGTCGTTCTGATGCTTGGTGAGCGGGTGCCGGACCTGTCACCGCAGATGAGGGAGGAGGTCCTGAAAAATGCCCTCTGTTATTCCAGGAATGACCGGGTCATCCTTTCATGGGACCGCGCCCTTATCTGCGAACCCGGCCCGGCAACGGACCTGATCGACCTTATAGAGTATGCCACGGTCCAGGTCCTTGAACTGAGGTATTATGACCGTGAACTGACCCGCCAGATGGAGAAGATGTATGATGATATCGAGCTGGCCGACAAACAGGTCAGCTTCCTGAGGATGCGACGCTATCACGCCCTGATGTCCAACCTCATGGAGACCTATGCCGAGATTTCGGAGATAACAGAAAAAGTGAACAACCTGATCAAGGTGACCGAGGACGTCTATTATGCCAGGGTCTATGCCCTGGTCCTCAGGGTCCTGCGCTCCGGGCAGTGGTCGGAGTCAGTAAGCCGGAAGATCGAGGTCATCCAGGAAAACTACTCGATGCTCTCTGACGAGGTCAGGATCCAGCACTCCCACTTCCTCGAGTGGGTGGTCATCATCCTTATCGGCCTTGAGTTCAGCCTTGGGATCTGGCAGGCGTTCAAGTGATTCCCCTGCAGGGAACACCCTGACCATGAAGGCGCGCTCTGCAAAGGCTCGTCCTCCGGAAGACCGGAGATTAGTATAAGAGAAATCCCGGAGTCTCTGTCCTTTATTCCAGCCGTCTCCGGTACGTGGCAATCCCAAGCATGATGGCGAGCCCGGTGAAGATTGAAAGGGCGAGGATATCGGGCCAGATGATGGCGAGACCCTGCCCCCTCAGTATGATGGACCGGAGGGCATGAACCGCATATGCCTCGGGGTTGATGAGAGTCATCCAACGGAGCCAGTCCGGCATCCCGAGGACCGGGTAGAAAGCACCGCTGGTCATGAAGAGAAAGAGGTTGAGGAAGGCAACTGATGATGCATATTCCTGCTGGCTTGAAAAGCGGGATGCCAGTGCAACGACCAGGCTCGTGATACCGAGACTGATAAGAAACAGCACTGAGAACACGAGGAGGTACGAGTCAGAGGTGCGTATGACGGTCCCCGCTATCACGAGATTGACCATAAAGATGATCGTACCGGCCATGAAGGCCTTGATCGTACCGCTCCCGATCGTCCCAAGGATGATGCTTGACCGTTTCACAGGAGTCACAAGGTACCCCTCGATTATCCCGAGTTCCCTGTCCCTGATGAGTGCAATCCCTCCTCCCATCATCGTTGTCATGAAAATCGCCATGACGATCACCCCCACACCAAAAAACTGGATGTATTCTGTGCTACCATATATTTTAGACACGCTGAAGGGGTTATTTGCACCCGTTCCCCGCACGGCTGCTGTCACTCCGGCTTCGATGAGCCCGGGGATGACATACTCCGAGCTGTCCAGGTAGAGCCTGACCTCCCTGCCGGGTGAGGTATCTGACGGGAACACTACGTAGCCCATGATTCTCCCTGTTGAAAGGGCCTGCTGAGCAGCTTTTTCCTGGTTGAAGGTGGTTATGGAGAACAGGACGGGGTTGTCATTCTGGTGGTAATAGCGCATGAACTCCGAGGCTGACTGGAAAAGCGGTGTTTCGGTTATATACGGCTCTTCCTGGACAATCCCTACAGGAATACCGGTAATCGCCCCTCCCATCGCGTTCCCGAAGACGATGAGGTACATGATGGGCATGAAAAGAGTCATGAAGATGACAAAAGGAGTGCTTAAGAACTTCTTGAAATCTCTTTTGAATATCGCGACAGCACCCCTCATCATCGTGACCGCCCCCGGTTCAGCCCAGGGATATCTTGTACACCCGGGGTGTCCAGTTTTTTCCCGGTGAGGTGAATGAAAACATCCTCGAGCGAGGGGGACCTGATCGAGATGCTTTTAACTGCGACACCGTGGCGCTCAAGGTCAGCCAGAAGCAACGGGACAAGCCTGCTGCCCTGGGTGGCAGAGATAGCAAGCACGGTTTCCTTCATCTCCACGGACCTGACCTGGTCATACCTCCGTACCATGGTCAGGATGCCCTCATCACCCCGGTCAACCCCAATCTCGATCAGGTCACCGGCAGGGACTGACCGCTTGAGGTTGTCAGGGGTATCGAGAGAGATAAGCCTGCCACGATCGATGAAAGCGATTCGGTTGCAGAGCTTTTCAGCTTCATCCATGTAATGGGTTGTGAGAATGATGGTTGTCTCTTCCTGGTTCAGAAGGGCGATCTGCCGCCAGACCTCCCTCCTCGACTCCGGGTCGAGCCCGATGGTAGGTTCGTCAAGAAACAGGACAAGTGGGTGGTGGATAAATGCCCGTACGATCTCGAGTTTCCGGCGCATACCGCCTGAAAAAGTCTTTACCTGCATTTCTGCCCGTCCGGCAAGGCCGGTCATGACAAGGAGGTCACTGATCCGCCTGTCAAGGTCCTTCGTCGGTACACCCAGCAGGTCTCCATAGAAGGCGAGGTTATCATAGGCCGTGAGTTCAAGGTCAAGCGTACTGTTCTGGGGGCATACTCCGATGATCCCACGGATCTTCTCGTCATCGCGGGTCACCTCGAATGCATCGATGAACGCCCTACCCGAAGTGGGTCTCATGAGAGTTGTCAGAATCCTGATGAGCGTGCTCTTACCAGCACCGTTCGGCCCCAGAAGACCGAATATCTCTCCTCTCCGGACACTGAAACTGACGTCGTTCACCGCGATGACGGTCGCATGGTTGGCAAATGCCTTGGTCAGGTGGTCAATCCTGATTACATCCCTGTCACCGGGCCTGTCTCCGCCTCCTGAGGGGTGGAGCGTGCCCGGGGCGGGTTCAGGCTCCACAACACCACTTCCCTTCATCCCGGGTATACCTGGTACGAGGTCGGGGTCACTCATGCTCTCACGCCAGTCCTGGCTGTATCTCATGCAGGTCCACAAAAGAAATGCATACGTTCGCTACATCCTTCCCATCTGGTGTTAAGGGACTATCCCTGATTTTCTTCAGGAAGACTGCCAGGGTCACATCCAGATACCGTCGTCTCTTCCTGGCGATGGAAAGCCTGTTTACGCGGCGGTCATCCGGGTCCGGCTTCCATTCGTCCATGCCTTCACGGACCAGGGGGTTAGCCAGGACCGTCACGCAGGTTTTCGAACTATCGAGCCGTTGTCCAACCCCTGGTACGGGAGGGACCCGCTCCCGCGCGGGCACCCCATTGACGCAGAACCGTTTGTGAGGCATAACGCTTCGTTCAGGGTTTGTGGGAATGAGATTCCCTTGGTGCAGGTTGTGAAAAGCCAGAAGGTTTGATGTGACCC
>CASGHA010000039.1 GCA_949319355.1 uncultured Methanospirillaceae archaeon
GGAAGCATTGCCCCTGTTTCTCCGGTAATGGTGGCCCTTATTCTCCGGGAGACCGTTCTATACCCCCTGCATCATCAGGCAAACCGCGCACAAGGGGGCGTGCAAGGTGCCTCCGGGCTGACGACGGTACCTCGTACCAGCCCGGGGTGATATCCCGTGCAATTTCGCGTTCCCCTGGTACAAAAACCCTGGCCTTGCACAGGCGGCACTTATATCCCTTGTTGCGGCCTGCGCTGGTCATGCGGGAGCCGCAGGAAGGGCAGAAAGGGCTCTCCCGTACAACATTTCTCACCATTCCGGTGACACCGATCTTTTCAAGGTTCAGCGATCTTTTCTTGCATGAACCGGTCACCACGATGCTGTCGCCGGGGAGCAGCCCGCGGATGACCTGCCGGAACTGCTTCGTGGGTTCGAACGCGATGCAGGTCACCGTGCTCGCTGAGATTGTCAGCCCGAAAGTGACATGCCCCCCTTTCAGGGTTGCTGGTCTGGTGGCGACGGTCCCTGAAATACGGTACGAGTGCCCTTCTTGGAGCTGACCATCCGGCTGGGTCTCCAGGTGGGCGTCCGTACCCTGGTTTGTCCGGTACACCATCTCCATTCCCGTGGGTTCCGTCCTGATGAACCCCCTGGCCCTGGCGACATGGAACGGGGTTTCACCCCTGATCCCGAAAAGGACCGGGTCCGGGGTGTGTGGGACACAGACAACCGTGTTGTTCGGGATATCTACGGTATCCCACGTGTCCGGCCGGGTCGCCAGGTCTGCCAGGAAAAAGGATGACGGGTCGACCAGCCTCTTCGTACCGAACGCCCCGCTGCGACGGTACACGAGGAGCTCCGTGGTCTCGTCCGGGAGCTCCGCAGCGACCGCTGCCGTGGCGCCGATCAGCCCCCGGCCGAGCTTGTATCCCCTGAACAGGGCATCTTCATCAGTGAGGACCGTGGTTGCCTCTTCGACAGTGCAGAACCCCTGGACCGCTTTATGGTAAAATGCCGGGCCAGGGCGGTGTTCCATGACCACGACCCCCGGGTGCGTCCCGTCACAGGCGAGTTCTGAATGGCTGCTGACAAGACCACATGCTATTTCAAAGGCGAGGTCAGGCTCACCGTCAGCCTCGAGCGCGATGGCAGCATTCCCCCGCGTCTTCCAGGTGACATTGGGGTTCAGGCGGATCAGGCGTGCATCGGTCACCCGCATCCCTGCATGGACGAGGGAACGTGCAAGGAGCGCCCCGATATACGTGGTACACATCCCCTGTGGAGAGTCCGTATCATCAAGCCCGATATACGTAAAGACCACCTTTGTCTGCCCCTTCTCCGAGGGACCCTGATGAAAAACTGGGCCCGGGAGGATCGGCGGAGATTCCTATGATTTATAAGTCGGGGATGCTATATCCCTTCGTAACGCCGTATGCCGCAGGACCGGCTTCTCAACAACGTCGTAGCGGTGATGATCATGGCAGAGTTCGAGGTTTCCGAACCCTGCACGATCCGTCCCAGAAGCTTTGACATCATCGCACGGCTTGGCAGGACGATCGTTGTCATCAAGGTCGTTTCGCACATCGACAGCATGAACGAGGATGTCGCCCGCGACCTGGACCTTGTAGCAGGGCATATCGGAGGCTGTCCTCTCATCATCGGTGAACGGGCCCGTGACTCCGATCTCGAACGGGGCGCGGTATACCTCCGCTACGGCATTTCCTCGATAAGTGTCGCCACGCTTCATGACTTCTTCGTGGAGGGGCTTCCTCCCCTGGTCTACGCGTCTCCAGGAGGTCTTTACGTCAATATCAGCGGCAAAATGCTCCGCACTTTAAGGGAACGTCACAACCTGTCCCTCGGCGACATGTCACAGATCCTCGGGGTATCGAGACGGACAATCTCCAAGTATGAAAGCGGGATGGGGACAACAATTGACATGGCCATCAGGATCGAGGAGATCTTCGACATGAGCGTCGTGGAGTCCATAGACCTCCTTTCCTACCGGTCCCAGTTCGTGGGTGACCGCGACCGGATGGCGGACGGGGTAACAATCCCCTACCTTGAGCAGATGGGGATGGAACTCCACCCTCTCCACAAGGCGCCCTTCCAGGCGGTGGTCACGTACGGCGACCATGCAATTCTTACCGCATACGGACAGGCGCATAAAATGGTCAAGCGCGCCCCTTTGATAGGCAACCTGTCAACAATAACCCGGATGCACGCCATGTGCGTCACCACCGACCATGCCTGCGCGAAGAAAATCGGCAGGACTCTTGTCATTGCGAGTGATAACCTCCGCAGGATGGAGGACGGGTCAGAGCTGATGGACCTGATGCAAGAATAAATTTATATAGAACTCCAAACCACATTTTAGGCTACAGCCAGGTGATTTTTATGTCAACCCAACTTGGTGGACAGCCAATTCTGATTCTTAAGGAAGGCAGCTCGCGGACCCGCGGGCGCGATGCGCAGGGCATGAACATCGCAGCGGCAAAGGCCGTTGCCGCAGCCGTCCGGACGACACTCGGACCAAAGGGTATGGACAAGATGCTCGTCGACACCATCGGTGACGTTGTAATAACGAACGATGGAGTCACTATCCTCAAAGAGATGGACATCGAGCACCCCGCCGCGAAGATGATGGTCGAGATCGCAAAGACCCAGGACGACGAGGTTGGAGACGGGACCACTACGGCGGTCGTTATCGCCGGAGAACTGCTGAAGCGGGCCGAGGAACTCCTCGAGCAGGACGTTCACCCGACGGTCATCGCCCAGGGATACCGCCAGGCCGCCGAGAAGGCCAAGGCAATCCTTGACGATGTTGCAATCCCTGTCAAGCCATCCGACAAGGCAATACTCAGGAAAGTCGCGGAGACCGCAATGACCGGCAAGGGAGCAGAGTCCTCGAAGGACAAGCTCTGTGAACTCGTCGTCAAGGCCGTGACCATGGTCGCGGACGCCGATGGATCCGTTGACACTGACAATATCAAGATAGAAAAGAAGGTAGGCGGCTCGATTGAGGACTCCGAGATCATCGAAGGCATGATCATCGACAAGGAGCGGGTCCACCCGGGCATGCCCAAAAAGGTCACCAATGCCAAGATCCTCCTCCTGAACGCGGCAGTCGAGTTCAAGAAGACCGAGGTCGATGCTGAGATCAACATCACGAGCCCTGACCAGCTCCAGGCGTTCCTCGATGAAGAAGAGCGGATGATCAAGAACATCGTCGACAAGGTCGTCGCAAGCGGTGCGAATGTCCTTTTCTGCCAGAAAGGCATCGATGACATCGCACAGCACTACCTTGCAAAGGCGAAGATCCTTGCCACCCGTCGTGTCAAGAAGAGTGACATGGAGAAGCTTGCCCGGGCAACCGGCGGCAGCCTTGTCTCCAGTATCGACGCGATCAGCAAGGACGAACTCGGCCATGCCGGACTTGTCGAGGAGCGCAAGGTCTCGAACGAGGAGATGATCTTCGTCGAGCAGTGCAAGAACCCGAAAGCAGTCTCCCTCATCGTCAAGGGCGGGACGGAGCACGTTGTCGATGAGCTCGAGCGGGCCATCGAGGACGCCCTCAGGGTTGTTTCCGTTGTCCTCGAGGACAAGAAGATGGTCGCCGGCGGTGGCGCACCTGAGACCGAGTTGTCACTCAGGCTTCGTGAGTATGCAGCAAGTGTCGGTGGACGTGCCCAGCTCGCCATCGAGGCCTTTGCAAACGCACTCGAGATTATTCCGCGGACCCTTGCAGAGAACGCCGGCCTCGACCCTATCGACATGCTGGTCGAGCTCCGCGCAGCCCACGAAAAGGGCAAGAAGACCTACGGTCTCAATGTCTTTGAAGGCAAGGCCGAGGACATGCAGAAGAGTGGAGTAGTCGAACCCCTGCGGGTGAAGACCCAGGCTATTGCAAGTGCAGCCGAAGCGGCCATCATGATCCTCAGGATCGATGATATCATCGCATCGGCGAAGTCCCCAGAGATGCCCCCGGGTGCAGGCGGACCAGGTGGTATGGGCGGAATGGGTGGCATGGGCGACATGGGTGGCATGGGCGATTTCTAAGCCCTGTCCCGCTTGTCACTTCTTATCGAATACCTTTTTTTGTTCCGTTTCCCAGGAAATTCACCTCTTTCCAGCACACCAGGTCATCGGTTACACCCGCTGTTCCCTTCCCCATTTTGAAATAGCCTATTCATCGGACCGGCGCCGATAGATGAAGAGAAGGACGAAGGCTGCTCAAACCAGGAAGGAAACCGGGATGAGAGCAAAGGTCACAGTATCAGTGTACACGAGGAGCGCGCCCCCCGTCAGGTTATCGACCCGATCTGCCTGGACTCCGTAGGCCATCCACCCGGGTGCGAAGGCAAGCTTGAGGGCTTGCGGTATCAGCCCTGGAAAATCACCCCTTGATGACAAGGTTTTCAGGACGGATTACGGCCCTTCGTTGCGGGGCCATTCCGCCGGTCAGGATAACAGAGGCATCAGGCGGGACCTGACCCGGCGTGAGGGTTTCAATTCAGCTTGATAAAACCGGGTTAAAAGCCAGTATGAGCTGAATGGTATGGAATGATTGCTCCTGACGGGATAGTGAGGGAAGTATCCCCATTTCGTCATTACCAGATATCACCCTTTTTTAGCTCCTTATTCGAATTTGATGCCCTTTCATAAGAGTGGAGGGGTAAAGATGCCCTGACGGTCCATTATTGGAAGATATCAGGGTGGTGGGTGGGAAAAAAGGTATCCCGGTCACCTTCGTTTCCGCCCATCATCGGTTTTTCCGATCCGTTTCCTTGATTATCAGGCCCGCCAACTATCAGCCATGGATGAAGGCTTTATCAGCCTGAAGCACAGGGTTGACTGCTATCACTGTAACCAGGCAGCCGACCAGGTGATCACCGCGGTGCCGTACCGTGCGGATGTTGTTTGTGACAACTGTGGCGCAACACGGGTATTCATACCAAGGAACGAGGATGTCGCAGGAGAGGGTGCGTACAATAAACCAGAATGTTACGACACCTGGAAGCTCGAACAGGAAGCGGTGTGTCGCAACTGCTCGACGAAGGGGCTCCATGACCTGACGATAGGATGTCGTCGTTTCATCGTCCGGTGCCGGGCCTGCGGTTTTACTCACCTGTATCGTTTCGACCTTGAATATATCGATAAGAAACCCAGGGAATGAAACAGCATTCTGCACAAATCCATGGATAAAAGCAGGATTACTCCGGTTTCCTGACCGGAGAGCTTGCAGACATCATTTATATTGACAGCCCGCACCTTATTTTTCTTCCCGCTCCATCAAAATTGCCTTTTTTGGGCATTCGTTTGCACATATTCCGCACCCCTTGCAATACTCGAGGTCGATGACAAGGTCATCGGATATTACGGCATCAGGGCAGAACGACACGCACAGATCACAGGCATTACACTTCTCCTTGTCCACGACCGGCCTGAAGACTCTCCAGGAACCGGTCTTCCCGGCGGCTCCATGGACCGGCCGGGCCATTGCAAGTCTTTCCCTCATAAAGCCAGCTCCTGGAATGCTTCTTCCGCAGCACGCGTGTTCCTTTCGTCGGGAAACATCTCTGAAATCGCCTTTTTCGCGGACTCAACCGTTATTACCCCCATCTTGGCAAGGGCTCCCAGAACGGGTGTGTTCAGGATGGGGCTGCCGGCAACGACCAGGCTGTTTCTGAGAGCAATGCCGGTCAGGTCCACATGATAGGTCCTGTGGTCCCCTATGGATTCTGAGTGCGCTGCATTGAGGAACACCGAACCCTCAGCTTTGAGACCGTGAAGTACATCCACTGAGTCCATCACACTGCTGTCAAGTACGACCACCAGGTCGGGACTCGCGATCTGGCTGTAGATCTTGATCGGCAGGTCATCTATCCTGACAAAAGAGACGACCGGTGCACCCCGGCGTTCAGCGCCGTAAAAAGGAAATGCTGTCGCGTACTTGCCGTCACGGAACGCAGCGAGAGCTATCAGCCGTGCAGCGGTCACGCCACCCTGACCTCCGCGGGAGTGAATGCGTATCTCGTACATCAGGCCTTCACCCCGAACCAGTGTTCAGTACCTGGTTTTCTGTCGCGCACAAATGCCGCTATATCGTTATATGTGACCTCCTGGCCGCCAAGACCGGCAATGACACTGGAGACGCTGCAGGAGTACCTGGCCCTGATAGAATCGGCAAGGATGCCGCCGAAACCAAAGGAATAGTCCCTGTCAATGACGACCACGTCCCTGCCCCGTATGTCAAGGTCAGGGAACGGCCTGAACCACCTGATTCGGAGTGACCCGGCTTTTATCCCTTCGTTTCTCAGGACATCGACCGCGACCTCAGCCTCCTTGCCAAGTGTCCCCATGGCAATGACCAGCACTTCGGCGTCTTCGCACCGGTACTCCTCGGTCATGCCGTACGACCTCTTGAATTTCTCAGCAAATATCCGCTGGGCTTCGTTAATCACGGCCCCGGAGTCCCGCATGGAGCGCTCGATGTCCCACCTGAACCTGAAATAGTCATCGGGGCCGGTCATGGGACCGTACCCGCAGGGTTTCTCGACGTCTATGGCGTGGGGCAGCGATATGGGTGGGAGGTAGTCACCGGGTATGACGGTTTCAAGGGACTGAAAGGTATGTGAGAGGGTGAACCCGTCGAGGTTCACCATGACCGGGAGGAGCACGCGCTCGTCCTCGGCGATCCTGAACGCCATCATGGTTGTATCAAAGGCTTCCTGAACGGTGCTGACATACACCTGGAGCCAGCCTGTGTCCCGCTCCTGGAGGGAGTCCGTGTGTTCGGCCCAGATGTTCCAGCCCGGTCCGAGAGCCCGGTTCACGTTTGCCATTACAATGGGCAGCCTGGCTGCTGCAGCCCAGTTGACCATTTCGTGCATGTAGAGAAGCCCATGGGAGCTGGTCGCCGTAAACGTCCTCACCCCGGTGATACTCGCACCGATACAGGCGGCCATCGCGGAGTGCTCACTTTCAACAGGGATATATGCTGCTGACAATGTTCCTGCGTCCACGTAGTCGGCGATGGTCTCGACGATCTCGGTCTGAGGGGTAATCGGGTAGGCTGCCACGACTGAAGGCTTTACCTCCTTCACGGCAGCTGCTACCGCCTTGTTACCTGTTGCGATCGTCAGCATGGACCCGCCACCTCCTGCTCCAGATTTCGCCAGTTCCGTTCCATCGACTGCCTGAGATCAGTCAGGGCTTTCTCGTCAAGGCCCTTGAACCGGCCCTGAGGCTTCAGGTACTCCTCAAGTGCCAGCGGTTTCTTCCTGGCCGCCTTCGAGGCGGCATTGATGGAAAGGGTGTCGTACTCCCGTTCATACAGGACCCATATCCCGGTTTTCACGGCCAGCTTCCCCATCTCGACCGTTTTCTCCGAGGAGTACCGCCATCCCGGCGGACACGGGGCGAGGATATGAATGAAGGTCGGCCCCCTTATCGAGAGGGCCTTCCTGACCTTCTTGAATAAGTCCTGTGGATATGCGCTGCATGCCGTGGCCATGTACGGGATGTTGTGTGCGGCTACGATCCTGTCAAGGTCTTTCTTGGAATGGGTCTTTCCGCCAGGTGTCGTGGTAGTCCTGGCGCCCCGGGGGGTTGATCCTGACCTTTGCATCCCGGTGTTGCCATAGGCCTCGTTGTCGTAGCAGATGTACAGGAAATCGGTTTCACGTTCGAGGGCACCTGAAAGGGCCTGTATCCCGATATCGACCGTCCCCCCGTCACCTCCGTAGGCTATGACGTTCGTCTGTCTTCCCATGGAGCGAAACGCCGCAGACATGCCGGAAGCCGTGGCCGCAGCCGATGCGAACGCAACGTTGAAGACCGGGACGCCGAACGCGGTGTTCGGGTAGATTCCCTGCATTACGCTCGTACAGCAGGCAGGCACGACGAGGACGGTGTCCGGCCCGGCCGCCTTGAGGACGTACCTGAGCCCGAGAACTGCTCCGCAACCGGCGCAGGCTGTTGAACACTTCCTTAAAAATTCCTGGGTGGGGATCTCTGTCATCTCATTATCAGCGGATCAGGTTGTTTATCATCACTCATAACGGTTCGGAAACGGAAAAGTACGTTTAACGCTCAAAAATGGGATGGATATCCCTTGGCAGGAGGGGTTCCTCCCTGGCTACATGACCACACGGTAGCCCCGTGCCGCAAGAAGGGCCCGGATACCTTCGAGCCACTCACCCCTTGTTTCAGGGTCTGAAGGAGCTGCCACCGATTCAAACAGATCCTGGATAATCGTGTCCTTGGTGGTCAGGGCCGTCCCCTTCACCCTCGCGATAATTTTCCCGTCCAATCCGACCACCGCGAGGTCATAACACCGGAACTGCCGGCACACCAAAGGCCGGTCGGCATATATCATGCACACTCCGGAAGACCCTGAGGGGGTCTGTCTGAAGAAAGGACACCCTGACCCCCCCTTTTGTATCCTCGCCTCCCCACGGGCCGTCCAGGACTCCCCGGTGACCCTGTTCCTGCACCGGTATACCCCTGGTGACGGGTTGTCGGAGACTGATATAGTTGCACCAAGCCCCAGGCAGCATTTTCCACAATGGTCACAGTAAAAGTCATGGCGGTATGTCATGTCTGTGACTCTCCTGACGAGGGGTCCTCCCGGAGGGAAACTGGTGACAGCATTCCCGTGACCATTGCCATGAGTGCGTGGTAACGGCCGGAATCGCGGAGAAATCTGACCGTCCTGTCGTCAGGAGGCATTGGGACGAACCGGGTACCGCATTCAACATCCCAGAGGACCAGACCTTCCGGTACGGCAGGTGGCACGTGACGGGAGTCCTCACCTGAAAGCCGCCTCATGATATCCCCTTCATCCCATTCCCCCTCTCCAACAAATATCAGTGCTGCTGCCATGGACCGTACCATGTGCCAGAGAAATGATCGGGCTGTGACCTCAATACAGGTGGACCTTCCTTCCTGGAAGACCCTGACCGACTGGATACACCGTACCGGGTCCTTTCCCGCGGGTCTGCAGAACGCGGAGTAGTCGTGCTCACCTTCGAACCATTGTGCCGCCCGTGCCATGCGTCCCAGGTCGACCGGTCGGCCGGAGATATAGTAGCGGTACGTCCGGGCCATGGCCCGGTACCTGGGATGAAAATCCGCATCGACCACCGCATACCCTGTGCACCAGATGTCCGGGGGAAGCTGCCAGTTGAGGGCTTCAACCGCCCTGAACTGATAAGGGGTCGTAAAGGCTGCAATCTGCCCACGGGCATGCACGCCCCTGTCGGTCCTCCCGGCTGTCGCAAACCGTGCCTCGTGCCAGTCTGAGAAAAGACCTGCCCGCAGGCATGCGGCTATGAATTCCCCTTCAACGGTCCTGTCAGAAGGCTGGACCTGTGAGCCGGCGAACCTGGAACCTATGTAACCGAACCGGAAGGCAAGTCTTACCGGTGAAGGACCTTTCGCTTGACCCGTTTCCATGTATTCCTGATAGACTGCCTGGTGTAGGTCTTTATGGGGGTTTTTCTGCCCCCTGGAGATGTCCTGCCGCTGCAGATTGCTGCCAGGATTGAAGCAACGTCGTTTTCGGCATCGATCATCGTCCTCCCGTATCCCACATACCTGGCATTGTGGGCATCACTTCCTGCAACCATTGGTTTTTTCAGTTTTCGTGCCACCTGTGCCGCTTTTTTATTGGCTGAGCCGGTGATATAGCGGCTGTTGAAGACCTCGACCGCGTCGACGAGGCTCAATGCGTCCTTCTGCCTGCGTGCAGCCCCATGGCGCCAGATATGGAACGGGTGCGGGAGAATTACCACTCCGCCCATTTTCCTGGCTATGGAAACAGAATCGGCAAAGGACAGGCCCTTGGGGATCGGTTCAGTTACTCCGAGTACTATGAGGTGGCCCTGAAGGGTGGAGACCTCGATCCCTGGAATCACCAGCACGGGACTATTCATACCAGCAGCCCGCCGGGAGACTTCCACCGTGTCATGGTCGGTTATCGCAATGGCATCAAGGCCCCGCTCGGCGGCGATTCTGAGTATATCCCCGATGTCCGATTCCCCGTCCCGGGAGGCAGTAGTATGGATGTGGAGGTCGCATACAAGCATGCTATCCTTTTCACCTATTATCTTCTATCCGGTAATAAGGAAGAGTATGCGTATCCTGCTTCCGACGGGCGCGTCAACCGAAGAGACCGTGAAAAAAGCCGCTTCCGGCCTTGATGCAAGGGTCGTCGTCACCGGCGAGGTCGCCTCCTTTCTGACCCCCGGACAACTCATTCAGCTGGTCCGGGAAAATCCCAGCGATGCGGTCATCATCTCCGGCATGTCCACGGCGAGCTTTGAGCGGGTCGAGGAGGAGACAGGGGTCCCAGTATACCGTGGCCCGAGACATGCGGCAGACCTTGGTCCTGTACTTGCAGCGTTTACAAAAGGATGCACGCTGTCACGGGCCGTCCCCGCTGACGAGTTCTTCCGTGGCCGCGCCGAGTCGGAGGCAAAGGATAAACTCCAGGCCAGGGAGTTCGCAGCAACGCCGGAGTTCCTGATACGGGGCCTGAAGGTCGGCGGGGACTCCAGGATGAAGGTCCTTGCCGAGATACAGGACGCCCACCGCCTGGAAGCCATCAGGGAAACCGTTGAACGGTATCATCGCGAAGGAGCCGATATTGTGGACCTCGGCTTCGGTTTTGACGCGACACCGGAAGATGTTAAACGAGTGTTTCACGCACTTCTGGACGTACCCTTCCCTCTTGCGGTGGATAGCCAGGACCCGGAGCTCATCCGGGCGGCCCTTTGCCGTGCCGACCTGGTCCTTTCCCTCCATGAGGCGAATATCCCTCTGATAGCCCATGAGATCGCGGAGGCAGGAGCCGCCGCGGTCGTTGTGCCGGGAAAGAGGGCACTCGTAAAAAACCTTGGCTCTGCAAGGGCTGCGGGCATAGAATGCCTTGTGGCAGACCCGCTCCTCATGCCTGCAGGATCAGGGCTTGTCCACTCTCTTGTCCATGACCGTTTTCATGGGATTCCTGTCTTCTTTGGGGCTGGTAACGTTGTGGAGCTTATTGATGCAGACTCTCCCGGGGCTAACGCACTGCTTGCGGCCATGGCGTCCGAACTCGGATCGGCTATCATCTTCACGAGCGAACACTCAGACAAGACCCGCGGGTCGGTCAGAGAGATGAGGAGGGCTGTCGAGATGATGGTCCTGGCCCGCGCTAGGCCCTACCCGAAGGACCTCGGCCTCGACCTTCTGGTAATCAAGGAAAAGCGGCGGCGGGAAGAGCCACCCCTGGTATTCCGGGAGAGTATTGGAGGAATGGCCCCCCCCAAGGATATTACCTATGACCCAAGGGGAAATTTCCGGATCGGCATCGAGGGAGGGATGATAGTTGCAGTCTGCAACGGCCGGGCGGTCAGGGGGGGGACCTGGGATGAAGTGTTCCAGAGAATCCTTGAGGAGGATAGGGTGTCGCTTATGGATCACGCGGCGTACCTCGGAAAGGAACTCTACAAAGCGGAGCTCGCACTCCGCTTCGGTCGTTCCTTCGAACAGGACGGACCGTTCTGATGCCGGGGGGCCGTGAAGATACCCTTTTTGTCGTCAGAAATGCATACGGTGAAAGGATATTTCCGGCAGGGCTGGTTACTGGGAGCACCATTATGAAAATTCGCGGGGTTCAGGCAGGGCTCATCGACCTGATGTGCCGGATCGGAGAGGAGCAGCACCCTCATGAATTTGCCGCGCTGCTCAGGGAGGAGGAGGGAATTATCACCGAGCTCATCCTGGTCCCGGGCACGACCAGCGGCGAGGACCATGCCAGCGTCTTTCTCGACATGATGCCTCTTGACAGCCACCTCGCCGGTTCAGCGCACAGCCACCCGAACGGGGTCATCCTGCCATCAGATGCAGACCTCTCGTTTTTTTCCCGGTCAGGACGGTGCCATTTCATCATTGGCTACCCCTACTCAAGAGAGAGCTGGGGCTGCTTCCGGACAGACGGGTCGCGGTATGACATCGAGGTGGTACCGTGAAAAAGGTCGTCGCGACCGGTACTTTTGATATCCTCCACCCAGGGCACCTCTTCTACCTCGGAGAGTCCCGTCGCCTTGGCGACGAGCTCCATGTCATTGTTGCCAGGGATGTTAATGTGAAACACAAGCCCCGGCCGGTCATTCCGGAGGACCAGCGCCTCCTCATGGTCCAGTCACTCAGGGTTGTCGACCATGCACGACTTGGCGACCCTGAAGACATGATGAGACCGATACAGGAGATAGGTCCTGATATCATAACCCTCGGGTTCAACCAGCACTTTCAGGAGGATGACCTGAAACATCGCCTTGATTCGCGTGGTATCCTCGCCAGGATTGTGAGAATCGGGCATTATGGAGAGGCGACCTACTGCAGCTCAAGCAGGATCGTCCAGGAGGTCCTTGCAAGACGTTCAGCTGACCCCTGTCCCGGTCACCGGCGCTAATCTTATTTCCTCCTGTGTTCCATTGCCCAATTGTTATGAAAAAAAGGCTTCGCGAGGAGATTGGCCGTTTGACCGCGATAGCACAGGAGAAGGGGGTCGAGGCCAGGGTGATCAGTGCCAGAGACGTGGTCGTGTCGGAATGGGTCAGGTTCAAGTGCCGGTATGGCTGCAAGGGATACGGAAAGCACCTGTCCTGTCCTCCCTATGCCCCCTCTGTCGAGCAGACCCGGCGCATGGTCCATGCGTACAGGACCGGGCTCCTGCTCAGATTTGATGGCGTGCCAGGGCAAGAGGTGTTCGGACCGGATGACATACCTGAGGACTTCCATGGATTCTATCGGGACCTGATCCTCTGGGTCAACAGGACGGTCCATGCCTTAGAAAAAACCGCTTTTTATGACGGGTGGTACAAGGCGTTTGGTTTTGGGGGATACCCATGCATTTATTGCGATGAGTGTGTAGCTGAGGAGGCACAGGGACCGGTCGATGAGAGCATGAGAAGGCTCTGTCGCCACATGGACCTCGTGAGGCCAAGTATGGAGGCAGCGGGGATGGACGTTTTCGAGACCGCTTCACGGGCCGGTTGGCCGGTCAGCACAATCCCCTGCAGGGACCTCGAGTACGGAAAGATTGTCCATAGCTCAGTACAGTCCTTTGGGCTCGTCCTCATCGACTGACTCTGCCCGGATCTTCTCTCATTTGTTGGAAAACCGTGATGTGTATTTATATGTGGCAAGGCGACCTTTTGAAACCAACCCCGGGCGGTGGCGCCCCGGTGGTTTCGTACAGTTTTCCAAACCCCACGTAATCCCGTGATAATCAGGTCTTTTCCAAGTTCAATACTGTTATGTGGCGGGAGTGCGATATACGGGTATGAAAGTGCTGTTCGCGGTTTCACCAGAGAACTACCGGGACGAAGAGATTGAGGTCCCGATGGCTGTTTTCAAAAAGAACGGGATATCTTTTGATATAGCCTCCACCCGCGAAGGGACCTGCAAGGGCGTGCTCGGCGGACGCGTCACGGCAACCAGGGATTTTTATACCACATTTGAGAAGGAACAGTTTGATGAGTACGAAGGGCTCGTGATCGTGGGCGGCCCTGGTTCACCCGTGTACCTGTGGAAAAACCGTGACCTGATCGAACTCATCAAGGTCTTTTTCATGCGTGAAAAGATGATCGCGGCTATTTGCCTCGCGCCGGTTGTCCTGTCTGCCGCGGGTATCATGAAAAAGAAAAAGGCCACGGTCTTCAAGACCCATAATGCCGTTCATGAGCTCATGAAGGGTGACGCGATCTATATTGACCAACCGGTCATTGTCGATGGCAGGATTGTCACAGCAAGCTCACCCGAGGCAGCCCAGGAGTTTGCCGATACTATAGTTGAGGTGCTTAACAAGACCTGGGGGATCCCAAAAACGACCGGAAAGCTGGGTTTTTCAATGTAGGTCTCAACACCTTTTTTAAAGCCCTTCTGATAATTTTAGGGCCGGACCGTTCCTGGCTCATAATAGCCTGGAAAGACGGTTCTTTGTGCATTCCTCCTGAAGAAGCCCCAGTATCATGCACGTGGCAGCCTTGTCGAGTGGCTGGTTGTCGTTCCCGCATTTGGGTGAATAAATGCATGCCGGGCATCCCTCCCCGCATCCGCAGGAACGGACAAGGTCAGCAGCTACCTTTACAAGGTGTTCAAAACGGTAAAATGCGGTTTCAGAAAGACCGATGCCACCCTCATACCCGTCATATACATAGACCGTGGGCCCTCCGCCGGGTGGAGCGGCAGGGACTGAAAGGCCTCCGATGTCCCACCTGTCGCACAGGACGACTGAAGGGAACATACCAATCAGTGCATGCTCCGTGCCATGAAGCCCGCCATGAAGGTCTTTCCCGCTCGAGGAAACCACCTGTGCATGGGCTGAAGGGAGTTCGAACCAGACTGCCATCGTATTGAACTCTATCGCCTCAAGTTCGAGGGATTCAACGGCAATTGTTGTTCCGTCAAGGATTTTTTTAAAACCCGTGTACTGTTCGTGTACGGTAACCTCTCCGAAGTTGAGGGCCAGTTCACCGATCTCTCGTGTCGCCCTGGTTCCGATTACCCTGATCTCTTCTTCCTTGAGCGGTCTG